>DOVP01000058.1 GCA_003520025.1 Phycisphaerales bacterium | reverse complement strand
GTCGGCCGAAGGAAGGACGCTGCAGGCTCAGAAGAGCAGTTGGAGTTGGCTACGGACGAGCCACTGGCCGGTTTCGCCAGAATTGTCGGCTCGCCAGCCATTTCCACTGGATGTGTAGTCGGCGTGCGGCGCTTGTCTGCCCCCATTATTGAGGGTAGAGAAGGCGTAGCCAAAGTCGGTAGTCCACTTCACATTCTTCCCGACAAGCCAGTTGTTGAAGCCGATGGTCAGCGTGCTGTCATGGCCGGTACGGTGCCCGTTGTTGTTCCTCACCGCCGGCGGTGTACCAGTGCTGTTGGCATACACAGCGTTCCCTTGGTTGTAGCCCTCGATGTCGCCGAACTCATAGCGCGCAAAAATCTGAAAATCGTCGGCCACCATGAAGCCACCCTGAATAAGCGCACCCCAGGCGTGATTACTGTCAGGGCCGCTGGTAGTGGCGAGGGTGGTGGATCCTCTGTTGTTCGCCCATACGAAGGCGCTGTAGAGGGTCCAGCCATCTCCACCGACTGATCCATCAACCGTCAAGCCGATACTGCGGTTGCCTTCGAAGCCGCCGTACTCGATCGCATTGGTACTTTGACCGCTTCGGTTGAACCACTGTGCGGCAGCGCCGACGAAGGCATAGGACTCGCTCTTGGATCCATACCCAGTGAAGGTCTTCCAATCTTTCCAGTCGCCAGCGAGTCGCCAGTCGATACGAGCGGTCGCAGATGCCGCATCGTTGCCGATACCCTGCGCCTGCGTGTTCGCGGTGTGTGGTCCGTCGAGATACATCGCCCGCCACCAGAGGTCTTCGCCCTTGGAACCAAGTTCAACGCCCTGAGTCCAGCCGTAGGTGAACTGGTTGTCGATCATGGACCGCTCGACTGTAAGTTGAGCACTGCTGGAGACGAGTTCCTCACGAAGAAACGGGGCTTTGAACTGGCCGACCTTGACATACAGACCGTCATTCCATGTCTTCGAGATCCAAGCATCCTCGACATACATGGTGTTGGATCTGCCGTTACCGCCCTGCGAATTACGCTGGTTGATGATGGAGATCTTGTATTCCCAACTGGGGTCCACAATATGGCCCGAGAACTTCACCTTGAGTCGACGGATCTCAAACCCATAATCATGGGCTTGACCACTTGCATGGTTGTAAAGGAACCGACTTTGAATCTGCCCGTTGATCTTGAGCTTCCAGTTGCCGTCGGCAGACTGTATGAAGAAACCACCTTTGTACCCAGTCGTTGCGCCGTTTCCTTGCAAATTGGCGCGGGTGTCGGCATCGGCAAGCACATCCTGCACGATGCCGCGGATCTGCTCGCTCCGCTGTTCGCTGAGCCATTGATCCGAATCTTCAGCGCGAAGCACGTCGACCTCGCTGCGAAGAGTCTCGATCATCGATCGTAGTTCAGTGATCTCCATATCACGCTGATCGGCAGTAACGGGAAGTGTCGCGACACCGATGAGCAGGGTTGAAATGAGTACTGAGTACATGGGGAGCGATCTCCTTGGAGTGATGATTTGTTGATATGGGAATGGTCCGACCAATATATTCAGAGAGGGTTCAGATGGCGTCAACATGCGTTCTTGGAGCACCTCTTGCCCCGGGGAAGCGATGTCGCGATAGGGGCAGGTGAACGTGTCGCTGAAAGGTAGATCCGGGAGATAGCGGGCCATCCTGGTTGATTTTGCTTGCCTCTCTCTGCGGGCGGGAGGCATGTGCGCATTGCCAGCACGCTACCGACTACGGACAGTCATCACGCCATTCATCAACTGCCAGTGGCCGGGATAGGTACAGATGTAGGGGTATCGACCGGGCCGCTCGGGGGCGATGAAGCGGATGTATTTGGTGTCGCCCTCCATAACCAAGGGCAAGGCGTGCAGGATGCCGTGCGTATCGGGAATGTATTCACGGGCGATTGCCTCCGGGCTGGTGCCCTGAGCGTCGGCAGCATGGCCAATACGGCGGAGTGAACCTGGCTTGCCGATGACGAGGTTGTGCGGCATCTGATCCTTATTGACCAGCTTGATCTCGACAGGCTGTCCGGCGAGCACTTCGAATTTCGTCAGGTCGTAAGCCATCTTGTGCGGCACAGTGTTGATATGGACGCGTTTCAGTTGCAAGCCCTTCAACTCATCCGGCCATACTTCTTCTGGAATCTGTGCCATCGCTGTCGCTGCTCGCATTCGCGTTTCAGATTCGCCAGCAGCGACCCACGGCTCCAGAACCGAAAGCGTCTCTGTGGTGGGTGACACTTGCGCAAGCGCATCCATGGCAGCATGACGAACGGCTCGATCTGGATCGCTACCGGGAACAATTTCACTTTGGAATCGTGGTGCGGAACAGCCGCCCTGTTGCCAGACAGGATTGTGCTCGTCATCGAGTACCACCAATCGAAACCCCTCGAGCCGCTGGTCGTGAGGACGGTCAGTTCGGTTGTACACCACAACCCGATCGATCGGCTGGGTAGCGACAAGATCGACTTCCCACCATGGATCTGTTTGATCTTCGATCGTATGCGTTGATACACCGGCACTCCACGTTCCATTGGAATCACCATCCACGGCACGATCAGCCACGCCATCCCAGTTTGTTGTGGACTGACTGCATGGCTGCCCGAGCGCGACGTTCTCGCCACCGCTCATTACTTCTATCTCGGCGAGCGTCAGCGTGGCCGAACCATCGATTTCAATTCGGACGTAGCGACCAAGAACCGGCTCGTCTGTTGGCGATGGGCCTCCCTGCAAATATTCGAGCATTGTCTCCCGTGATGACCCGTCAACAAGCAGAGGCCACCGCTTCGTCGTGTCGAAGAGATCCACACGACGCATGATGCCCCTTGCTGCTGCTGCGTCCAGCCATACCCCTTGCCAACCATCCAATCGCATCAGTCCAGCATTCGCTGCCTGTCGAAGCAAATCGGGCAAGCTGCCGTCGGCGACTGCCTCGCTCAGTTGTGATCGGATCGATTCCAATTGGATCGGGCTCAGCGATACGAGCAGGTTGGATCCTCCTCCGGAGGGTTCTTCACGCACGCCATTCCATACTTCACCCGCCAGTTCACGCCCCGATGCCGCCGCCAACCATTCAGCAGCCACTTGCGTCACGGATTTATCCAAAGTGCTACGGCGCATCACTTCGGCAGCCGAGAAGTAATCCAGCGGTTCTTTCTGTAGTTGCTGATCACTCAAACGGGACAGTCGCCACGCCTCGGTGCCAGGTCCACCCGGTGTCCCCCACGGCTCAATCGCCGTGGCGGATCGTGCCAACACCGCTTTCGTTCCAGCATCCATGGACTGACGCATTGCAAGCGAGAGCAACTCAACTGATCGTGAACTCTGCACGAACCCGAGCGCCAGAATGGCCTCAAGTCGCACGCCCGGATCCAGATCCAAGACAGCTTGCTCCAATCGATCGTGTGTCTCGATCTCATCACGCCACGTCCGCAACACCGAGATCGCCGCAGCACGAGCATGAGGCTCCTCTGATTTGAGGAGTTGATCGAGAAGCGATTCATTGACGACGCCGTGGGCTTGATGCAGCCACAAGGCCTCCAACAAGTCATGAGCATCACCCGATGCCTCGGCCCACGAAGTCGCCTCGGAAAGAACTTCATCAGCAGGGCGACGTTGCAATTCGATACGCCCACGACGGATCGCCCATGGGTCATCTCCTTTAAGCAGCGTCAGAATCTCCACAGTCTCCAGTTGCCCGATGTCGGGCCACTTGCTCACGGGCCGGTCATCGTTCGTGATTCGCCATACGCGGCCGTGCGTATGGTCGCGCCGCGGGTCGCGAACACTGAACTGCATGTGCCCCACGATCGGATTCGCCCAGTCGAGCATGTAGATCGCGCCATCTGGACCGACCTCTACATCCACCGGTCGACAAGTTGGATCGTTCGAACGCAACAGATCGGGTTCGATTGGCGTAGCGGCAAATCCCGACTCGGAGTCACTCAGGTCATACCAGTGCAGGCCGTGGTATCCGATGTTCTGGGGAAGAACGAGTCGTCCGCGTGCCTCGGGCGGCAGGTGCATGCCCCCGAGAATCTGCGTCCCACCGGCTGGCCGCCGGCTTCCGGGAGTGAATGCTGGAACACCTCGAATCGCCTCGTCGCCCTTGTGCGCATCCGGATATGTGTGCGCTCCAGCGATGTGGGTGAGTCTGCGCGATGTGCCACTGGTGCCATCGGTGATGATGCTTCGGCCCCATCGATCCACAACATGACCCCACGGATTTGCCCATGGCCATGATGAGGCGACTTCGACCTCGGCGGTGTCCGGGTCGTACCGAAACACGGCTGCATCCGCTGCGCGAGCCGGCCCCTGCGGAGACTCGATCTGCGAGTGATGAAACGTGCCTTCCTGGAAATAAATGCTCCCATCGGGCGGCCGCGCGAACGCGGACATCGCGTGATGGCTGTCCTCGGCGCCGAATCCGTGCAGCACAATGTCTCGCCTGTCGGACATGCCGTCGCCATCCGTGTCCACGAGATGCAGCAGGTTCGGCTGACTCACCACCCATGCCTCGTCGCCGTTGGTGGCAAAGCCTGTGGGGATGTACAAGCCCTCCGCGAATATGGTGCACTCGTCAGCGGTTCCGTCCCGATCGATGTCCTCAAGCACGATCAACTTGTCATTTGGTCGCTCGCCCGGCATGACGTGTGGATACGTCGGCGCCACGACCACCCACAAGCGGCCAGCTCCATCGAAGTTCATGGCGATCGGATTGGCAAGCAGCGGGAAGGCCTCTTCGCTCGCAAAGCAGTTGATGGACCACCCCGGTGGAAGTTCGAAGTTGGCAATCTGCTCGCTCGGCGGCGGAACAGGTCGATCCTCAGTTGAAATCGAAGCGGCGGTTGGATCAGGAGCATCGATTGCCGGAACGGGAAGCGCCGCGGCTCCTGGAAGAACACCCGACACACCGCCGCCCTGCAGCAGCGCGGCATCGGCCGCCATCGAGAGTGCTTGGAGCCGTTCCATTTCATCCGGGAAGTTGTCATCACCGAACGGATTGTGCCGCCTGCCGTAGACGTACTCGGTGTTGATGGGCCGAAATCGCTCGAACACAAAACGGTTCTTCTCTCGAATCGCGTCGAGCCGCTCAGGTGTGATATTCACGCCAGATGGATCGATACCGAGTTGTCTCGCCAGCACGCGAGCAGTGAGTCGGTGTCCAGCCTCATTGAGGTGAATACCGTTGATCGTCAAGTCATCATCGCCTTGCATGGCCAAACGTGTTGGTCGAAAGAGATCGACGAAGGGAATACCTCGCCGCAGCGCCGTGGATCGCATGACTTCGACATACCTCGCCAAATCGAAGTTGTGAGCTTCTCCATCCGGAAATCGTCCGCCCAGCGGCTCATGGGCCGTCGGAGACACGAGTACGATTCGGTATTCGCCGTGATCATCCAGCCATGTGTTGAGATCCGATCGGAAACTGCGGAGTCCAGACTCGCCCGCGAATGATTCATTCATTCCGAATACACCAATCAACACATCAGTGCCGACGCGATCAAGGTGCGCATCCATGCCTGCGAACTTGTATGGCCGCGGCTGAAGGGCTATCTCATCGCCGCTCCATCCAAAATTGCGAACGTGGATATCAACCCCCGGAAGAGACTCTCGCAAGAGTGCCTCGAAGTACGGGTAATGCTGCATTCGCTCGGCCTGCACGCCACCAACGATCGCAATCGTTTCGCCGGGTTGCAATGCAAGCAGCGATGAGTCGGTGGTTGCAGCGCACAACCCCGCTGCCAGCAGTTCAAAGATCACGACGGTGCCTCCTTGCACGTACTCAAGAAGGCCACGACATCCCGCACTTCGCGTGGAGTGAGCGTCTCACGCATCTCCGGCATGGCTGACACCTGCCCGTACCCCTCCGCAATCACCTTCTGTGGATCAATCACCGACTCGAGCAGCGCCTCGCGACTGAGTCTGCTCGCTACTCCGTCAAGCGAGGGCCCGGCGATGCCTCCACGGCCGCCGACCAGATGACATCGGACACACGAGGCCGATGGGTGGTGCTCAACGATCCACCGTCCCCGATCGCCATCGCCACCAGCAAGGGCGGCCGCCCACTTGGCCTCGCTCGACTCGCCCGGGTGCATTGCTTCCAGCAGATCAAGCCTTGCTTCCGGAGGCATCGTGTCCTGTAATCCACTCAGCGATTCCGGGCCACGATGGACTGCAATCAGTTCAAAAGCTGCCCGCTGCTCAGGCAATGTGCCACCCTCGACGGCGGCGTCAGCGAGCAGCAGTGCCGCTTCGGCATCCTCCACTGCTCGCATGGCGGCGGCGCGGACACTCGCATGCTCGCTGGACAGCGCCGCTGTGATCGCTTCGGAACCGAGCGTCTCATGACCACGAAGGTAGGCCAGACAATCGATGCGACTGGCAATCGGTTGTGATGGATCCCGCAGAACAGCCAACACCCCACGCGGGTCCAAGTCGACACCAAGTGCCATGGCGGCTGCGCGCCCCTGCTCGCCAAGCTCACCTTGCTCCGCTGCAAGTTGCGGCAGCCAGGCTCCGACGGCGTCGGCAATCGAGGCGGGATTGCGTGGCGACATGGCTCGGAATCGGCCCGTCACGCGATCTCTCGGTCCTGGGCTGGCCCACGTAGCAAGTGCACGCGCTGCTTCGAGCCGGATGATGGGCGGCGCGGCGGCATCGGTTGCAATCTGCGCGACGGCTGCTGCGTCCTTCGGCTCGCCGCGGCGAACAGCCGCTTCGATGACGCGGCGACCGATCGAGCGGCCTTCGCGGGTGTCGGGCATCGACAAGCCATCGGCGAGATTGGCCAGATCTGGCATGACCGACTCCATCTCGGAATCGTGGATGGCCCGTGCCGCTTCGGCTGCAATGAATGGATCGGGATCACGCAGTGCCAAGGCGACTGCGTCGTCGCCCATCGATCGAAGTGCCAGCACTGCGCCAAGCCGTACTGCTGGCTGAGCATCACCGAGTAGGTTGATCAGCGCGTCGCGATCACCGATGCCTGCCATTGCCTGCACGCAGGCGTGACGGATGAACTTGTCTTCGTTGTTGTTCGTCCAAAGCACCTCGGCAACGGCGTCGATAGCGTCTGGATTCCCGAGTTTGCCCAGGCCCATGAGTGCGTGATAGGACACCCGCGCGTCCATATCGAAAGCAAGATCATGAAGATCCTCGTAGGCCGGCTCGAAGCGGGCGTCGCCCAATACTTTGGCCGCTTGCCCGCGAATCTCCGGGTCTTCATCCCATATCTGCGCCTGCACCACCTTCATCGCGGAAGTACTTGGGCCGTGCAAACGATCGATCATGCCCAGCCCCCACATGGCGTGAATGCGAGCCAATTGATGGTCGCCAGCAGCAGCAGTCGCCAATACATCGATCGCACCCGCGCCGCGATCAGCAAGCGTCCACTGGGACCGCAGGCGGATCCGTTGGTCGGGATGCTGAAGCAGTGTGGCGAGTTCCTCGTTGCTCCGATGATCAAAGCCTGCCCGAACAAGCGTCGCTGCTTCGGCGACAGCCGGGTCGGCGTGTCGCTCGTCGTGCTCAACACGGACAATTCGGCCCGTTTCGGTACTTCCCCATCCCTGCACCCAGTCCGACACGTAGACAGCGCCGTCCCAGCCGACCTCGACGTCGGTGCAGAGGATGTTCTTGACGTAAGGATGGATGTCCACCACCTCGAAGCCGGCGCCCTCTGGTTCGGCGCCGAAGGCCAGCACGCTGCTGTGTTCGGGGCTGCCTCGGAAGTCGCACAACAGAAAACGATCGTCGTAACGATCCGGCATTCCGGTTCCGGGCAAGTACACCAACCCGGAGGGACCGCTGCCGATATATGAGAGCGGCGGCAGTGCCCATGCCGGACGGCCGGGATGATCGGTCTTCCAGAGCCCCTCCTGCACCCACGGGCCGCGGTCATTGTCACCCCCGAGTGTCTGGTACGCCATGTCCCAACCAGTCTGCCCACCCTCGGCAACGTAGACGACGCGGGCGCGATCTTCCGAATCGGAATTGTTGTCGCCGGTGAAGAGATAGCCGTACTTGTCGAAGGCGAGTTCCTGTGGGTTGCGAAGGCCGCGGTAGAAGACCTCTATATGAGATCCGTCCCGCTCGCAGCGGAAGACGGCGCCGCTGTGCGGATCTTCGAGTACCCGCCCATCCGGCAGTTCGAGGTGATAACCGCGATCTCCAATCGACCAGTACAACCGCCCATCCGGCCCCATCCGCAGGCCGTGCATGTCATGACCTCGAAGGGCCACCCGCACCCCGAAGCCACGCTGCAGCGAATCCTGCTCGTCGGCCACCCCATCGCCATCGGTATCCCGCAGTCGCCACAGATG
>DOVP01000260.1 GCA_003520025.1 Phycisphaerales bacterium | reverse complement strand
GGCCACTGCCGCGACAGTCGTTCCAGCGGGGCGACCGCCCACTCCGGGCGATTCAGCAGCAGGGCAGTCCGGGCAAGGCGGTCGTTGACGTAGGGCGGTGTCCACAGACCCCACCTGTGGATCCAGTCGAGTTCGCGCATCAGCAGGTAGCCCGCCTCGACGCTCTGGGCGTTTTTGGCCTGCACCTGCTTCCACAAGGCGTGCCCTCGTGCCTCGTGGAGCCGCACGATGCCGCTGTGGACCGTGAAGGCCAGAAAGGCGACGGCCAATACGCCCGCGGCGATGCCGGCGAAGCGGAACTTCGCCGATCGTTTGAGTTGGAATGGAATCAGCCGGACATCACGCTTTCGCAGCAGATGAATGACCAATACGAAGGCCCACCCTGCCAGGATGCCCAAGGCCGCAGCGGCGAGCAGCGGGATCTCGCCGTACAGGCTTCGGAAGGCAAAGAAGCCCGCGACACTGACCACAAGCGCCCCGAGTTCCTCGGGCCATGTGAAGTCGTACCGCTTGTGCCGCGAGGCGGCGCTCCACGATTTGAACCCAGAGGGTTTTGCCCAGCCCCAGCGAAGTTCTCCGGTGGGGCAGGCGGCGACGCAGTCGAGATCCTTGAGACAGGCTGGGTTGACAACGGCCCCGTGTTGTTTGATTTCCTCGTGGACGCGGATATCCGACGAGCACGCGGCGGTACAGGCGGCGCACGAGCCGCAATCGCCCCCGGCCTTCAGGCGAATCCGGCTCGGGGCCATGCGGTCTGAGAGCGAGAAGATCGCCCCGTAGGGACACACGTAGCGGCAGAAGGAGCGGCTTCCGAGCAGGTAGACAATGATGCCGCCCACGACGAGAAAGGTCAGGAGGGTAATTCCGAGGCCGGGCAAATTGCGGAGAAAGTCGGAAGTGATGAGCGAACCGAAGCCGTCTGGATCTTCGGTTACACGCAGTTTCGGGAAGGGCTGGCCCTTGGCAAGCCGCTCGATCTGCGGCCAGATGAACATGAGGCCCATCACCGCGAGTGGCCCGAGCAGCAGCAGTCGGCTGCGAACCGGCTTGGGGTGAAGCCCGATCTTGCCGAGTCCCCAGGAGGTGAGATCTTGGAGGGCCAGGATGTGGCAGCCCCACGAGCAGAAGAATCGCCCGAAGATCAGGGTCGAGATGACGATCAGGCCCATGAAGATGAAGCCCACGGTCACCATGCCCAGTTCCAGCGTGAACATCGCTTCGTTGAGTTCCAGCGGGGCAAGTGTCTCGCCGATGATGAGCCACGTCGCGATGTGGATGGCGATCACGACGTGCACCAGAATGAGCACGATGGCCCGCCTGCGGCCGTAGCCACGGTGGGGGGGCGAGTCAGAGGCGGTGTGTGGGCGTGCCATAAGGGGATCGGGCCATCCAGTATGGCGGAAGTATCGGCCTGATCCAACCGTGGGGCCTGTTGAAAGGATCGATTCGCTGGGTTGATCTTCAGTCAGGGGCGATAGGAGCCGATTCGAAGGCCGTTCGCCACTGCCCCCCCAATGGAGTCCCCCCATGCCCTACGGACTACAGACCCTTGTGTGCTCACTACTGATCGTGTCAGGGGTAGCTGCCCATGGGGGGGCGGACGCCACTGCGACACTTCGCTCCAGCGCCGAAACCGGCGATCTGCAGGCCATGCGGGAATTGGCGGAGTCGCTTCTGAACTCGGTAGATTCCGATGAGGGCGTGTACTGGCTTGAGAGGGCATCGGTGGGAGGTGACCCGGAATCGATGCATCGGTTGGCCTCCCTGCGGTTTGCCGGTGCTCGCACCTACCGCGATCAGCGGGAGGCTGTGACCCTTTGGAAGGCCGCTGCCGTTCTGGGCCACGTAGAGGCCATGTATGACCTTGCTGTGTGTTACCGCGATGGCTGGGGGACGTTTCGAAGCGAAATCCGCTCATCCATTTGGTTCAAGCGGGCCGCTGATCGGGGGCGCCCAGAGGCCATGACGGCCTGGGGTCGATGCCTCTTTGACGGCATCGGCGTCATGCGGGACGAGGAACTGGCGGTGCAGTGGTGGACCAAGGCCGCACGCGGTGGCGAAGTGGATGCCATGGTCGCTCTTGCGGTCGCGAGCGGAACGGGCCGGGGCATGGGCCGCGATCAGGCAGTATCGGCCCGTTGGTGGCGAAAGGCTGCTCACCGGGGTTGCCGCGTCGCCATGCTGGTGACGGCCGCGAACTACGAGATGGGGATGGGCGTCCAGGCCGATCCAATCGAGGCCGAGGCGTGGTATGTCAAGGTCCGCAGTGGCCTGGATGAGGCCGCTCCCAGCGGTGGGTTGGTTCTGGCATTGCCCGAGTAAGAACTCAGGGGCCGCCCTTGGGCCTACAGCGAGCATCAACTCTTTGGGGTGGAGTCCGCTCTGGGGGGGGTATCTGACCCCTTTCTGCTACCATTTGCCTCTTCGGCCCCGTCGTCTAGCGGCTAGGACGTGAGGTTCTCATCCTCAAAACAGGAGTTCGATTCTCCTCGGGGTCATGTGCAACAGGCCGCCCTGACGGGCGGCCTGTTGCGTAGAGAGCCATTAAACGCCGTTTTTGGCGTTCATCTGCACTTGCCCTCTTTCTGATCAAAAAACTTACAAAAAACCCCAACTGTCCACTTGGCAACCAGCCCTCATCCTGTAGTCTCTGAGGTGGAAGCGGCGTCCAACTCTCGGGTTGGGCGACCTACAAGAGGAATCAGCGGCACACACGTGCCAATGATTTGGTTTTATCCCGCATAGCGGGAGGAGAAGAAGACCAATGAAAGCAACAGTAATGCTCGGAACAGTCGGTGCGCTCACGCTCGCAGGCTTGGCCCAAGCAACCCCATTTAATGGATTCACCATTGATCATCTGGGCAACTTCGGTGACGGTGAAACGTACCGCATGTATGTCAACCTCGATGCAGGTACCCGCATTGATGCCGTCTTTGGCAACGCTGCTGGCCCCCTGTCAATCGGAGCTGGCGATGGTATGTCGTTCTATCAGAACGGCTACGGTGGTAACACCAGTCAAGCGATCAACAGCGACTTCTTCGGTATGGTCACCTCACTTGAGTGGGACAGTTACGTCTCGATCGGCTGCTTGTACGCCAATGGCTCGCCCTTCGGCAGCAATGCCCTGATGGACATTGGCATCGACTTCACCTCGTTCGAAGGTGGTGGCAGTATCGAGACCGCCAACGGCTCGTGGTTCTGCACACCGGTTGACCCTCAGGGTGA
>DOVP01000158.1:5290-8582 GCA_003520025.1 Phycisphaerales bacterium | reverse complement strand
GTCGGATGCCATGGTCCCATCGCCCTCAGGATCCTCCTCTTCACCCCCGAGAAGCCCGATTCCGACCGAACAAGCGAATCCAACCAGTATCAAGGCGATGGCAGAGGCGGTCTGGCCTGCTGATGGTCCGAAGACTTCGGTCCGCCAGTGCTCGGGCTTGATATCACCTGCCTTGAGCATCTCCGCCGTGACGGGCTGCCCGCGGACGATTTCACCGATGACCGGCTCCTGCGGTGCCTTGAACGGCCAGAGGCCGAGCACGGCACCAATGAGCAGACCCATCAGGACGCCCAGCGTGACTTTCTTGGCGTGCTCGAGGAACCACTTGACTGCGTTTGACACTCCAACCACGCCAACGACGGCCCCGATGCCGACAGGAATGATCACCGAAAGCGGCTCGCTCATATCTCCGCCGCCTTGCACCGCTTCTTTCATGCCCTCGACGGCGCCGAGCACCACGAGGTACTGCCCGAGAATCAGCAGCACATAACTTCCGGAGAGCCCGGGCAGCACCATCGCCGAGCCGGCGGCCAGACCGGCGATCAGGTGCAGCCACCAGCCGCCCGCATCGGCAGACGCAGCCCCGCTGCCAGCATCCGACCACTGCAGCATCGCCAGAAACACCATGAACAACAGCCCCCCGACGAACCCAGCAATGGCTGAGGCTGTGATTGGCCGAAGCAATGTCCACAGCAGCGGCACGCCGCCGAGCGTCAATCCCAGAAAGAGGCTGTACATCACCCATCGGTGCTCATGCACCAAGTCTCGAATGATCCCTGCTCCAAGCACGATCGCAAACCCGGCCCCGGCGACGATGACCAACAGCGTGACAATCACGTCCAGCGACCACCGAAACGTCGTCGCCCGCGCCACTGCATCGACGAAGCGCCGGTACACGCCCGTCGCGAGCAGCATGGTCCCGCCACTGATTCCCGGCACCAGGTTGGCAAGTCCCATCAGAACACCCCCGAGTCCGCATCGAACAAACAGCAGGGGGTTGGTGATTCGCGGTCCGTCTGTCATGGGGGCGGATGGTAGAGGAAGGGGTCAAGCGCCGCCGCTGGAACCAATGCTGCGCCCCAATGCCGCGGCACAATTCTCCGCCGGGTTCTTTGTCTCGTCCTCAGCCGCCAATGGCGGACATGGCGCGATCGGGCTGCTGGAAGTCATCGCGACCAATACCGTGCCCGGCCTGCTTGGTCCAGACCGCATCGACAAGAAAGCGGACGATGTCTTCGTGCGCCCCGCCGCTTCGCAGTAGAGGGCGGATGTCCCACTCGGTATTGCTGAAGAGGCATGGCCGCACGGCACCCTCGGCGGTTACGCGAAGGCGATTGCAGGCGCCGCAGAAGGGCCGCGTGACGGCGGCGATCACGCCGATGCGGCCAGGGCTGTTGTCGGCAAACTCGTAGTGTCGCGAGGTGCTGTGCGGGTTGTGTGATTCTTGGAGCGACAGTGGATACCTCGCGGCAATCGCCTCGATGATCTCTTTTTCGGTCATGACCCGACCGGGTTTCCACGAACGGCCCGAGTCGAGCGGCATGAATTCGATGAACCGGATATCCAGATCACGCTCACGAGCGAGGTCGGCGAAGTCGGCGAACTCGTCCTCATTGAGATCCCGCATGGCGACGACATTGACCTTCGATTTAGTGAGTCCGGCGGCTGCGGCGATATCGATCGAGCGGAGCACATCGGCAACGCTCGTCTTGGATCGGGTGATGGCGACCATGCGATCTTCACGCAGTGTGTCGAGGCTGAAGGTCAGTCGGGTCAGTCCCGCGGCCTTCCATCTTGCGGTGCGGCCCGGGTCGAGCAGCGATCCATTGGTAGTCATGGCGATATCGTCGAGATTGCGCCGGCCCAGTTCGCTGATGATCGTGTCGAGGACGGGGTAGAGCGTGGGTTCACCGCCGGTCAGTCGCACCTTGCGCACGCCCAGCGAGATTGCGGCATCGACGATCATCATGTACTCGCTCGCCGAGAGCAGATCCCGCTTTGGCAGGAACCGATCCTCCGGCTCCATGCAGTAGATGCAGCGGAAGTTGCAGCGGTCGGTGATGCTCAGCCGCAGGTCGTGGATGGTTCGGCCGTATGTATCCCGCAGTCCACCTTGCCCATGCTCGGCCTCGGGGGCTGCGGGCGGGGCCGGGGGTGGTGCAGTGTCGAGTTGGGGCAGCGGGCGGTCCATGGAATCGTCGATGATACCTCTCGGTGACTACACTCAGATGGATGTTCTCATCAATCAAGGTCTGGATCTTCGTCGGACTTCTGGTGCTCGGTGGCTGCAGTGCGCCTTCGCCGCGGACATATTCGGCCCCGCACATCGCGAGCCCGCCTGTGATCGATGGTCGCCTTCGTGACGCCGCCTGGTCAACAGCCCCGTGGACCGAGGCTTTTATCGACATTGAAGGCCCCGAGAAGAAGCATCCTGCGTACCGCACCCGGGCCAAGATGTGCTGGGATGACACGAATCTCTACGTCGCGGCCGACATGGAGGAGCCGCACCTGTGGGGGACGCTCACCGAGCGTGACGCGATCATCTACCGCGACAACGACTTCGAAATCTTCATCGACCCGGATGGTGACCGCGCCGAGTACAACGAGTACGAGATCAACGTTCTCGGCACCGAGATGGATCTTCGGATGGACCGCCCCTATCGCGACGGCGGCAATTACGACCTGCGGTGGGACTTTGAGGGTGTTCGTTCGGCCGTATCGGTGGCTGGAACGATCAATGATCCATCGAATCGAGACATCGGTTGGACGGTCGAGGTCGCGATTCCCTGGTCTTCGATGGCCGACACCGCGCACACGGCCTGTCCGCCGCAGCCGGGTGATGTGTGGCGGATCAACTTTTCCCGCGTGCAGTGGCCGCTTGAGATCGTGAAGGGGCGGTACATCAAACCCAAGGATGCCACCGAGGACAACTGGGTCTGGTCGCCGCAGTACGAGATCGACATGCACCGCCCGGAGTACTGGGGATTCGTGCGATTCTGACTTTCCGCCGCGCGAAGCATTTTGGCAGCACTTTCAGGATTCACTCAAGGCTGAACTATGGTTCTTTCGCCGTGGCGGTTGCGGCAGGAGGACAGAGTCATGAGTTTTCATGTCGGCGCCGCCATCATGGCGGCCGCAATGTTGGTGCGTCCGCAGGCCGGAACGATCATCAGGGTTCCAGAGGACTTCAAGTCGGTGCAGGCCGCAGTCGATGCGGCGCCGCCGGGGGCCGAGGTGGTGCTGGCCAAAGGCGTCCACGCCGGACCGGTGGACATGCGGGGCAAGGCGATCA
>DOVP01000158.1:0-4896 GCA_003520025.1 Phycisphaerales bacterium | reverse complement strand
GGCGAAGGCCCGGACACCATGATCGAGGGATTGACGATCGCGGGCGGCTTGGGCTGGCTGTGCAAAGACGGTCTTCGCCGCGGTGGCGGTCTGTACATCAATGGGGCGTCTCCGATAATCCGACGCTGTCTGATCGTCGGCAACGAAGCGGATCGAGGCGCGGGCGTGTGGCTCCGCGGCGGCGTGCCCCTCTTCGAGGATTGCTGGTTCCACGACAACATCTCCGAGCAGACCGACGGTGTCGTCTGCGAGGGCGTTGCGCCTAAGTTCATCCGCTGCGGCTTCCACGAAGACGGCGTGCAGTGGACCGATGCGCCAGTTGTGAGCATCCGCACCGACTGCGAGTCACCCGGCGGCGCGTGCTGTCTCGGCAGCACCTGTGTGGAAACCACTCTTGAGTCCTGCGTTTCTGCCAACGGTCACTGGCACGAAACCATTCCATGCAGCGACACCATCTGCCCGCCTGCGTGCCTGGGTGACACCAACGCCGATCGTCGCGTCAACCACACGGATCTTCTCAATGTCTTGAACAACTGGGGGATGTGTCGGTGACGTTGTCTCAAGGCAGAGGGAGGGGGGACAGATGCTTCGGCCTTCTTGGCTTGGCAGCGGTTGATTTTTATTGCGAGGGGGCGACGCGATGTAGCATGAGGGATGTCATCGGCATGCGGCCGCACTGCATGGAGATTTGAATGAGAATCATCCTCGGAATACTGCTGATCTTCTTTGCACTCTTTTGCTCATACGGTTTTTTAGCTTCGTTCGAGTATCCGGGCATCACCGCATGGAAGGTCGGCTATGCCACCTTGGTGGTAGTGTTCCTGTACGGCGGGTACAGGTTGATTCGATCTGGAATGCAACCGTCCAAGAAATCACACTGACACTTCGGGGCCTTCGAGAAGTACCACGTGGCTGGCTTGAAAGAACTTCAATCGTTCGTTGGCTTGCGCCCGATGGTCAGATTCGTCTTCGCTTGGAGTTTCTGGGGGTCGAACTTGCCGGTGAAGTCGAGGTCCAGCTTTGCCGCTTCACTCATCATGTCGGGGGTCCACTCCGGTTCCCACACCACGTCGACCGAGGCGGCGCTGACACCGTCGACCGCGGCGACGGCTGCTTTGACCTGCTGTGGAAGTAGTTCGGCAACGGGACAGTTCGGTGTGGTGAGTGTCATGTCGATGTGTACGCTGTTCTGCTCATCGATACGGATCTCATAGATGAGGCCGAGTTCGTAGAGATTCACCGGAATCTCGGGATCACGCACGGTGCGAATGGCATCGATGACACGCTCACGCAGCGGATCGTGTTTCTGTGCGTCATCCGAAGACATCGATGATTCTCCGCAGCGCGTTTTCAAATGACTCGAGTTCATTCGCCGTATTAAAGAAGGCCGGCGCAACACGGAGCGTAGTGTTCAAGCCGAACCGTTCAAGAATCGGCTGGGCGCAGTGATGACCGGCACGTACGGCGATTCCGTGGCGATCAAGCATGGCGCCGACATCGGCAGGGTGCATTCCATCGATGATGAATGAAATCGCGCCGGCTCGTCTGGACGGTTCTCCGATCAGCCGAACACGATCGATCGAGCGAAGCCGCGAGACCGTTTCGCTCAGCAAGCGCTGTTCACGATCTGCGATGATGTCCATTCCGATGCCGCTGAGCCAGTCGACGGCGGCGCCGAGGCCGATCGTGCCACCGATGTTCGGCGTGCCCGCCTCGAATTTCCACGGGACGTCGTTCCACGTGCTGCTTTCGAACGTCACGGTACGGATCATGTCGCCGCCGCCCTGCCAAGGCGGCATCGCCTCCAGAAGTTCGCGGCGTGCGAGTAGTCCACCGATGCCTGTGGGGGCGTACATTTTGTGTCCACTGAAGACGAGGAAGTCGCATCCGATCTCCGAAAAGTCCACGCGCATGTGCGGTACCGACTGGGCGGCATCAACGAGCGATGTGATGCCGCGATCTCGGGTGAGTTTGCAGATGTCCTGGATGGGCGTAACGGTGCCGATCGCATTCGAGACATGTGTGATCGCTACGATCCGAGTGCGGTCCGTGATGGCATCTTCAACTGCCTCGCGATGCAGTGTGCCCTGTTCATCGACATCCACGACCCGCAGCACGGCACCGGTTCTCGCGCAGAACATCTGCCAGGGCACGATGTTGGCGTGATGTTCAAGCGCTGAGATCAGAATCTCATCACCCTTGTGGAGGTTGGCGCCGCCCCATGAGTTCGCAACGAGATTGATGGCCTCGGTGGCGCCTCGTGTGAACACCAGTTCTCCTCCCCCGAGAAAAGCAGCCGTGCGGCGTCTTGCGTCCTCGTAGTCGTGGGTTGCTTCACCCGAGAGGGTGTGCACTCCGCGATGGACATTGGCGGGATAGTTGGATTCATAGTGCGTAACGGCATCGATGACGGTTTTGGGGCGGGGCGTCGAAGCGGCGGCATCGAGGTAGACCAGAGGTTTCTCGTGCACGGTGCGGGAGAGTGCGGGAATCTCACTGCGAATGGTCTCGACATCGATCTCGACCTGCGGCAGCGACGAAGTACTTTCGTGGGAGGCGTTATTTCCAGAGGCAGAGGTCACATCGACACCACGCTCTCATCGAGTCGTTCGGCGCCGGGCAGCATGCTCAGCATTCGGCGAGCCATGTGCTTTCGAAGTGCCGGAAGTGGGACTTCGTCCACGACTTCGGCGACAAATGCCCAAGCCAGAAGCGAGCGTGCCGTGGCCTCGGGGATGCCTCGCGCGAGCAGGTAGAAAAGGGCCTCGGCTTCGATTTCGCCGGTCGTAGCGCCATGTGTGCATTTCACATCATCGGCGTAGATTTCCAGTTGCGGTCGAGCCCAGGACTTGGCGGTTGGGCTGAGCAGGAGATTTCGATTGGTCTGGACGGCATCGGTCTGCTGCGCGCCGTGCGCGACATGGATGCGACCTGTGAACGCAGCGGTGCTGTCACCTGCGAGGAGGTTCTTGAAGTACTCACGACTTGTGCATGCAGGCGAAGCGTGCATGACATGCAGGGCGTTGTCGATATGGCGGGAGTCAGTGCCCATGCCGAGTCCGCGGATAGCGGCATGGGCGCCCTCGCCGTCGAGACTGGCGTGGACGCGGGTTCGGGCGATACGTCCGCCGACCGAGAGAATGGCGGACTCGAAGGTGCTGCCCGCGGCTTGTCGCGATGCGATGGTACCCAGATGTGTGGTTTCATCGGATTCTTCGATGAGCCGGGCATGGTCAAGACGGGCATCTTCGTCGAGGTGCGCTTCGGTCATCGGTGTGGTGAGGGCGGTGCCGTGGCCGGCCCAGGTTTCGATCACACCGAGCCGCGCGCCGCAACCGACACGGATGAGAATCCGAAGGGTCGTTGCGATCGGATCGCAGCCACCTTCGGTGATGTGCATGACGTGGATCGATCCGGGAAGCACGACGCCTGCGGGGACATCGATGATCACACCGTCTTCGATCAGAGCCGTCGACATTGCTGCGAAGTAATCATCCGCGAAGGGTGTATCAACATCGAGTGGCGTTTCGTCGATCAGGGGGCCGAGCAACCGCACGCCGTCAGGAAGTGGCGAGGAGTGCGTTGGATCGAATCGGCCGTTGACGAAGACGAGTCTTGCAGCGGTTCCATCGATGGCGAAATCATCAAGGTCGGCCTGCGAGAGCGCGGCGGGAGGGGCAGGGTGCCATCGTGTCGAAGCGATGTCCTTGAGGTTGCAGTATCGCCAGGCTTCCAACTTGCGATTGGGCCATCCGATGGCGTGCATGCGGTGGCATGCTTCGCGACGTTGCTCGCTCATGGATCGCTCGGACAGCTTCTCGATGGCGTCGCAGAGCGGGCAGGTTTCAATGGTGTCGGTACACATGTTCTACGCGCTCGTGGAAGTTTCTTTTTCGATCCAGCCGTAACCCTTCTCTTCGAGTTCCAGAGCGAGTTCCTTGTCGCCCGTGCGAACAATACGTCCATCGAGCAGTACATGAACGACATCGGGCACGATGTAGTCGAGCAGTCGCTGATAATGAGTGATGACCAGGAATCCACGATCCGGGTTGCGGAGTTTGTTGACACCCTTGGCGACGATGCGGAGCGCATCGATGTCCAGGCCAGAATCTGTTTCGTCGAGAATCGCCATGACCGGCTCAAGCATGGCCATCTGGAAGACTTCCGCCCGTTTCTTCTCGCCACCGGAGAACCCCTCGTTGACTGGACGGTCGAGTAGGGCGGAGTCGAGTTGAACCCACGCGGCCTTTTCCTTGACGAGTTTGAGAAAGCCATAGGCGTCAAGTTCATCGAGCCCTCGGTGTTCACGCACGGCGTTCACGGCGGTTCGCAGGAAGTATTTGGTGCTGACACCCGGAATCTCGACGGGATACTGGAATGCGAGAAACAAACCCTCGCGGGCGCGAACATCCGGGGCCATGTCGAGCAGGTCGACCCCATTGAGTGTGGCGGTTCCCTTGGTGATTTCGTAGGCTTCGTCGCCGGCGAGAACACGCGCAAGCGTGCTCTTGCCGGATCCATTGGAGCCCATGATCGAGTGGACCTCGCCCGGGTTGATCGTGAGATTGATTCCCCTGAGGATCTCGACACCGTCGACGCAGGCGTGCAGGTTCTTGATTTCAAGCAGGCTCATTGGAGTGGTCCTTCTCAGCCGACGCTGTCCTCAAGGCTTACGGAGAGCAGCGCCTTGGCCTCGACGGCGAATTCCATGGGCAGCTCCGCAAACACTTCGCGGCAGAACCCGTTGACGATCATGGAGACGGCGTCCTCGTTGGAGATGCCGCGTTGATTGCAGTAGAAAATCTGATCTTCGCCGATCTTGGAGGTTGAGGCCTCATGCTCGACCTGTGAGGTCGGGTTCTCGACTTCGACGACGGGAAACGTATGGGCGCCGCA
>DOVP01000092.1 GCA_003520025.1 Phycisphaerales bacterium | reverse complement strand
CCCCGTGGCTACGCCTTACCGCAAAGTGACGTCCGTTGCGAGGCGATTGGCCGAGCAGCATGGTGTAGATCTGAGCGGGCTTGAGGGGTCGGGTCCGGGCGGTCGGATTATCAAGCGGGATGTACTCGCCGCCGTGGGGACCAGCGAAGAAATGCGGGCCTCGGTGCCACCTTCGGCGCAGGAGCAACACGCTCGACCGGATGTCATCGAACCATCAAACATGCCCGTTCCGGCTGTTCCCGTGACGCGGGTGGCAACATCGCTGGCAGGGACCGATTCGGATCGCCGCGAACCGGTCAGCATCATGCGGCAGACGATCGCGCGACGATTGGTCGAGTCCAAGCAGGAGATTCCGCACTATCAGGTGTCGATGGTCTTCGCGATGGACGCGATGATGGCCCTTCGCAAGGATCTCAACACCGAACTGGCCGATCAGGGTGTCAAACTCAGCGTGAATGATCTGCTGGTGCGGGCCTGCGCCGTTGCGATGAATCGAAACCCGTTGATGAATGCATCTTGGGACGGCGATGCGATCGTCTACCACGGCGAGGTCAACATCGGCGTGGCTGTTGCGCTGCCGGAAGAGCGGGGCGGTGGGTTGGTCGTTCCGGTGCTTCGAAATGCGGATAGTCGTAGTTTGCGAGCAATTTCGGCGGAGACGCGGGCCTTGTCCGAGAAAGCCAGAACACGAGGACTCACCATCGAAGAGATGGAAGGCGCGACGTTCACCATTTCCAACCTCGGCATGTTCGGCGTCGATGCCTTTACGGCCATCATCAACCCACCCAACAGCGCGATTCTCGCCGTCGGCGCGTGCCTTCAGAAGCCGGCCGTGCGAGACGGCGAACTCACCATCGGCTGGGAAATGAACGCCACGCTCAGCAACGACCACCGTGTCGTCGATGGCGCCACCGCTGCCCGCTATCTCGGCACCCTCAAAGAGTTCATCGAGCACCCCGCCGCCATTCTCGTCTAGCGTCAGGTCAACCTCTCTTGCTTGCGCCTCGAGACAGAGAGGGACGAGTGGACTGCGTCGCTACGTCCCTGCCAATCGACGCATTGTCACAATGAACGAACGGACGGTCGTCTTCAGGATGATGTGTGTCAGACCAGCCCATATGACCGCCGAGATGACGCCGCCGATGAGAAGCACCCACTGCAATTGGTTCGGATCGACTTTGGTCGAAGCGAGCATTTTTGCACTATTGGCCGCCACCATGACTGCCGTGATCGGGCAGACGGTCAGTGCGAGTGGGCCGGCCACTGGAATGCTGCCGCCAAGGGGGACGGCGCACAGACCGATGATGCCGACTACCGCCACGCTCAGTACGGTGGCGATCAGCACGGCGGAGACAGATCGGCGAACGCGAAGCGACCAGTGAAGTCCGACGGCGATACAGAAGGCCGCAAACGGGACCAGCGAAATGCCAATGCCAAGCAGCCCGCCCCAACCTGCAAGTGGCCGGGCTGGTTGGTCTCCGGATGCAGTCTCGATAAACGGCCCCGAGCCCTGCGAGACGATCAGCACGACCGCCGTGGCGGCGACCATGAGGAGCGGTGGCAACAGAAGGGGCAACAGACTGCGAACAATGCCGAGCAACTTGCCCTGCAGGTACGCGGCAGGGCCAATCGGTGTCGTGAGTACCAGATCGAGTGTGCCCTGCTCTCGCTCGCGGGTGACAGCGGTTCCGGCGATGGCGGTTGCTGCGAGTGCCACCATCGTGATTTCGACAACGAGCATGGCGGTGAGCACGAGTCTCGCGGTCGGAAGTGATACCAGGCCGCCGCCGATCATGGCCAGCAAGACAACGCCACCGATGATCCCGGCCGCTGCCCAGCCCCACCTCGCCGATCGCTCCGTCCAACTTGCCGGGCTGCCAGACGATGCTCGCCAGGCAATCGGGTTGCGGCCGACGGGGCGGTGGGGGCGGGCGGGGTGGTCGGTTTCGCCGTTGCGGCCGAAGATGGGGCCGAGCATTCGGACCCGCAGCACCGACCACGAGAGCATCAGCAGAGTTGCCAGGCCGCTGGCCGCTGCGAAAGCGGCAACGGGATGTCCGAGCCAGAAGGCCGCGAAGCCACCCCCGTATGACTGCGTCGACGCGACATATTCGGCGGGTCGGAGTACAGCGTGCAGCGTCAGAAACGGATTGAGCGGTGTGGCCCATGTGGTGCCGGTTGCGTTCAGAGCACCGGGCATGGGTGCCCCCCATATTGCGTCAAACGCCCACGTCGCCATCAGCACGATGATGACACCCGCATAGAAGGCCAGCACGGCGCGGCGTCCTCCTGTACGAGTCGCCGAGAGCATGACCGCCGCCGATCCGACCACGATGGCGGTGCAGGCGGCAATGCCGGCTGAAATGAGCACAGCGCGGGGGCTGACGCCACCGAAGATCTGTAGGATGAGCAGGATCGGCAAGCCCGCCACGATGAGCGAAAGGACGAAGAACGTCCGCCCGAGTAGATTCCCCAGCACCATGCCCATCGAAGAGAGCGGGGTCGCCAGCAGCAGATCCCAGGTTCTCGGAGAGGACTCCTGTTCGATTGCGCCAGCCATGAATATGGGCGTCACCAAACAGATGGCCGCCACCTCAACCATGGCGACGATTTCGAAAACGCCGCCACCAGCGGCCGCCAGGGCCCGCAGCGAAATGCGGCCTCCCAAACTGGTCGTGAACAGCACACCAATGGCTGCGACGGCGATCAGGATGGCCAAATACAGGCTTCTGATGGCCTGATGCCGCTTTCTTCGCGATCCCGACAGCACGATTCGCTCCACCAAGGGGCGAAAATGGGTCTTCGTGATGGGGCTGGAGAGGTTCTTGGGCATGGCAAGGGAGGGGGCTTGGACGGTGGCGGGCGAAGGAATCGAGTCGTCGTTATAGTGGAATCTTCAACTACTGACGGGTTCAGGGGCACGCGACGCCGCGGGCTTCCCCCCGATTTCACGGCTGGCCACGACACGGGTTGGACCGATTTCTCGGCCGATTGGGCCGACGCCCTTCGCGGGTGATATACGCAGAGTGCTGACAGGAGCGGTCATCGGATCGCTTGACCTGAATGGTTCCGGAGGAGGGGGAAGACAGCAACCGCAGACAGCGGTTGCTCCGACATCGGTGGGGGTTGCGCCCCGCCACCGGTTCGGCTCACACCGTTGCGTGTGAGTCTGTGAGGTTCAGGACCTTGCACGTGTCGCTGCGACGACTTTCGTTGCGGTGAGGGCTGGTCGGTATGAGGAAGATCCCATGCCGATGCATGACATCTGGTTCGAATCGTGGAGCGGCATACTGCTTGCCGATGTGCCCTCCTTGCTGGCCTTTGACTGGACGGCTGCGTTCACGGCGATCGCCGGGATTCTTGTCGGTGGTGTGGCCGGTGCTGTGGCGCTCAAGGTCATCGCCGGGAGTGTGATCCGGGCGGCTCGGCAGGAAGCCGAGACGCTGCGCAGCGCCGCGCATTCCGATGCCGAATCGACTCGACAGAAGGCGGAACTCGACGCCGAACGCGCCGCCAAGGACCGCAAGGCCGAAGTGGACCGCGAAGCCGCCGAGGCGCGGGCAGAAATCAAGACCGCGCAGGATCGCATCTCGAAACGGGAAGACACGCTCGACGAAAAACTCGACCGGTTCGCGAGTCGTGAATCTGCGATGGATAAGCGGCAATCGAAGGTGCAGAAACGTGAAGACGAGATCGTGGCGCAGGCCGAGGCCGTGGCGGTCAGAGATGCCGACATTACGGCGAGGCTGTCCGAAGTCGCGGATTTGAGCCAGGAAGACGCTAAGGTGCAGTTGCTTGAGCGGGTGGGTCACGAGTCTGAAGAGGAAGCCGCTGCAGTCAAGCGGGGCATCATCGAGGCGGCGGAGTCCGATGCCAAGAGGCAGAGCCGCGAGATCACCATCATGGCGATTCAGCGGTTTGCGGCCGAGCATGTCGCCGAGTCGACCGTGCGCTCGGTGAAGATTCCATCCGATGATCTCAAGGGCCGCATCATCGGCCGCGAGGGCCGCAACATCCGCGCAATTGAGCGAGCGACCGGAGCCGATGTACTCGTGGATGACACGCCTGGCGTCATTTCGGTTTCGTGTTTTGATCCGATTCGTCGCGCCATTGCTGGCGAGTCGCTTGCGCGACTCGTTGCTGATGGCCGCGTGCACCCGTCGCGTGTGGAAGAAATCGTCGCCAATGTCAAGTCTGACATGGAAGAGCAGATCTCCGAGAAGGGCAATGAGGCCGTCATGGAAGCCAAGATGCGTGGCCTGCATCCCAAGATTGTGGAGGCCATGGGCAAGTTGCATTTTCGAACGAGCTTCGGGCAGAACGTGCTGCGGCACTCGATGGAGGTGGCCTACCTCAGTCAGGTTATTGCCGACCAACTCGGGCTCGACGGTTCCGTCGCTCGCCGGTGCGGCTTTCTGCACGACATCGGCAAGGCGATGGATCACGAGATGGAGGGTGGCCATCCGGCCATCGGCATGGAGTTCGCCAAGCGATTTGGCGAGACTCGCGAGGAAGTGCTCAACGCCATTGGCGGTCACCACGGCGACATCCCTTCGACCAGTCCCTATACGCCGATTGTCATGGCAGCCGATGCAGTGTCGGGTGCCCGCCCCGGCGCTCGCCGTGAGTCGATGGAACTCTATATCCAGCGTCTCAAGCAACTCGAAGACATCGCTTATGACAGCGGTTCAGTCCGGGAGGCCTACGCCATTCAGGCCGGCCGCGAGGTGCGGGTCATCGTGGATTCCGGCCGCGTCAACGACGACGAGGCCTTCATCATCGCCGACAAGATCGCCCGCAAGGTCGAAGATGAGATGACCTTCCCGGGTGAAATCAAAGTCACTGTATTGCGTGAAACGCGGGCCGAAGCGACCGCTCGTTGAGTGGCCTCACAAGGAAGAACAGTCATGCCCATCAAAGCAACGGATCTCAAGAGGGGACAGGCCCTGATCTTCGACGGCCAGTTGCAGATCGTGATCGACACCGATCACGTCAAGCCGGGCAAAGGACCTGCGTATGTGCAGGCGAAGATGAAGAGCGTCGATACCGGAACCATCAAGACCAATCGCATGAACTCGAGCGACAAACTCGAAGATGTCTCGATTGATCGCCGTACCATGCAGTACCTCTATGATTCCAGCGGTCACGGCAAGGGGCCATACGTCTTCATGGATGGCGAGTCCTTCGAGCAGATGGAAATCGCCGGTGATCAGCTCGGTGATCAGGTGAACTGGCTCGTCGAGAGTCTCGAAGTGAAGGTCATGGTCTTCGAGGGGCGGGCACTTGGAGTGGAGTTGCCGCCATCGGTAGAAGTGGAAGTGACCGAGACAGCCCCGCAACCCAAGAGCGCGACCGCCACAAATCAGCTCAAGGAAGCCACGGTCGAGACCGGCGCCCGCATTCGTGTTCCGCCCTTCATCGAGAACGGGCAGCGAGTCAAAGTCAATACCGAGACGGGCGAATATCTCGGGAAGGCTTGATTTCCGTGCAGCGTCTCTCCGAGATCAAGTCGCTGCTGGCGGAACGTGGACTGCGACCTCGCAAGCGATTCGGTCAGAACTTTCTACACGATCAGAATCTGCTGCGCAAGCTTGTTGATGATGCCAATGTGTGTCAGGGTGATCTGGTGCTTGAAATCGGCCCAGGTACGGGAACACTGACCGAGACGCTGCTCGATCGCGGCGCTGATGTGATCGCGTGCGAACTCGATGAGGGGCTCGCCGACTTGATCGAGTCGCGGCTTGGTGACCGCGTGCAACTCATTCGCGGTGATTGCCTCGGTCGGTCGCGGATGTTGTCGCCGCAAATTGTCGATGCGCTGCAGGGTCGTCCCTTTCGGCTGATCGCCAATCTTCCGTATCAGATTGCCAGCCCGCTGATGGTGGAGTTGCTGCTCAATCATCCGACGTGCGGTGGACAGTGGATCACGATTCAGAACGAGGTCGCGGATCGTCTTCTTGCCGAACCGGGCACATC
>DOVP01000279.1 GCA_003520025.1 Phycisphaerales bacterium | reverse complement strand
GAGCGCGGCGTGCATGTCTTTGGTAATGGTGGCCACATCGGTCGTCGGGCTCGAACGGCTCAGTTCTTCACGGCCCCACTGCTCAAGCGCGTCGTGCACCAGTGTGCCGAAGCCCATGGCATCAAGCTCGTGCCGGGTCTCGACTTCATTCGCCTTGATGCGACTGTCTCGCTTGAGCATGAATAAATACGGGTCTTTGAGATAGTCCCTGAAACTCGTTACCGACATCGAAGTGATGTGGGGGACCCCCGCTGGCATGGGGTTCGCTTCAAACTCGCTTGCACGATCCACGCGGGCCCGCCGATCGGCAAGTGTCGGTGGGTGGTGCTTGGCAGCCTGCTTTGTCTTTCCCATCAGGTGCAAGACCCGCTCGGCGAGTGGTTGCCCCGACAATCGAAGCAGCAGACTGCTTGGCGCAAGTGGTTCCCCATTGTTAGCGCGACGCGCGGACACCAATCTGACATCACGACCACTCTTGAGGATGGCATCAAACAAGAACGCATCCCGCGCGATGCGGCGGCTGCGGCAAGTGAGCCCAAGCACGTGACGGCTGGCATCGGGAAGCCATGCGTCCACCGACGAAGATGTTGGAAGTGTGCCCTCGTTGAGTCCAGTCAGCACGAGATGTGGCGCATCATCGAGATGTGCGTCAAGCCAACCGAGCACCTCGACCCCACCACTTCGTTCCCTTGGTTGGCTCGTCGACGAATCGAGTTGCGCACGCAGCAGCAGAATGGCATCTACCGCAGCAAGATCGGTGGCATCGGACGGAAGTTCGTGTAGTTCTGTCAGGAAGCGATGTGCCACTTCGAGTGATTGATCGTGGTCTTCCATCGTCACCGCATCGGCGAACGCTGCTGGTTGGAGTACTTCGGTCAGTACATCCATGAGTACCGCGGCCCACTGTGATGCCGAACGCTCGCCCTCAAGTCGCCGCGTGAGTTTCAAGATTGGCTTGACCAGCGCCTTCGCGTCGTCGGTGTCAACAATGCCTGGAAGGTCTTCGATGTGGCCCGGGACATGACGCGACCACACCGCGTCCCATGTGGCCACCGGTGTCGCGACCCCTTGATCCTGCAGCCACAACACGATGTCGGGGTGCCTGATGAAATCTCCAAGCGTAGACGCAGTCCCGCGTTCAACGACCAACCCGAAGAGGGTCAGGAGTTGCCCAGTCCGGGTCGCGGTGATGGGCGGGCCTTCAAAGTGCTCAAGCGGGATCTTCTCGGCGATTGCGGCTGCTGCAAGTGGTGGAAGAAGTTCCTCGTCCGGAACGACAATACGGGCCTGATCGGCATCAACTGGTCCGAGCGAGCCGAGGAACTCGAATACTGCGGCGATCTGATCGTCTACATGTGGCACACTGACGATGGCGTCGTTATCGACATCGATTGGTTGTTCTGCCCAAGCATCGACATCAATGGTGCCGTTGTCCAGAAAGACATCACCCAAGGCTGTTTCGTCACCGTGCACAACATTGGTCACGATGACTCCAGACTGGGAGACTCGCTCCAGAAATCGCCGTATCCGGCCCGGCAATTCAGCTGCAACCAGTGTGATACGTTCGATGCCATGTAGATGCAGGCGGCCTTGATCAATGGCTTTGCCTTGGGAGGCGTCGCGGTCATCCAGTTGCATCGCATCGAGTCGCCCGAGCATGTCAGCGTGCACACCGTCGATGACCGTCCACCGTTGGGGATCACACAGCACACCCGCCGCGTCGCTTCGAACAGGTACCTCGCCTGGCTGAAGATGCGCCGCCGCCAGTTCACGGCACACCCGAGCCAGCCGCTGCGCAAGCGCATGTGTCTCCGCCAGCGACAAATCATCCTCGTATCCCACCAGTGCCAGCCGATCCGAAGCGTCCAGTCCACGCACCGACTCCAGCCATGCCAGCGAACTGGCCATCCCGCTCGCCATGGAACGCTGTGGCACGATGAGCCGATCCAGCAACGACCCCGGCGTCAGAATCTCGCCAGGAACAAGTCGGCGCCCATCGGTCGCCGCCCGATCAAGCAACAATGATTCCAGTCGCCACCGTCCGCGGCTCGTTGGTAGTACAACGAGATGTCCACTGAGGTCGATCTGCTCGCCATCGCCTGCCTGCAGAACAAGCTCGCTCGCCAACGCGTGGAGCAAATGGGTTCCTGCCCCCAAAAACCGTCGCTCAATCATTGTGGTTCAGTGTACCGCGTACGACGGGAGCAACCGGCAGTCATCTCGTGTGCTGGGGGACCTGTAAAACACAAGAGATGATGTTGTAAGTGTTTGTTTGGACGAGAAATAGAAAGGCTGGTGGTCACGACGCCGCGGGGGTGCGGATGTCTTCGACGAGGTCTTGGACTTCGCGAGGTGGGGGCGGATTGAGCAGCGCAACTGGGATGGCGATGGCGAAGTTGACGAGCATGCCGATGGTGCCAATGCCCTCGGGGGAGATGCCCAACCACCAGGCCTCCTTGGGGCCGCCGAGGAACTTGAAGTAGATGATGTAGGCAGCGGTGAATCCGATCCCGCAGATCATTCCAGTCACGGCACCTCTCGCGTTGAATCGTTTCCAGAAGATGCCAAGCAGGATGGCTGGGAAGAAGGATGAAGCGGCGAGGCCAAAGGCAAAGGCGACCACTGCTGCCACATAGTCCGGTGGCCAGATACCAAGCAAACCGGCGCCGACGACGGCGGCGGCGGCGGCGAAGCGGGCGGCGCGAAGTTCGCTCCGCTCACTGATGGTGGGATGCATGACGCGTTTGACAAGATCGTGGCTGATGGCACTTGAAATCACCATGAGCAGTCCGGCAGCAGTGGAGAGTGCTGCTGCAAGTCCTCCTGCAGCCACGAGTGCAATGATCCAGTCTGGAAGACCCGCAATCTCGGGGTTCGCCAAGACCATGATGTCACGGTCAACATACAACTCGTTCTGCCCTGCCACCGATTCATTGGTGAGTACCCGCTGGCCGTGTGGACCGCGGATGGGCTCATCGGTCTTTGGATCAAAGACAAATGCCGGCTTTCCGGCAAAGGCTGGGCCGGCGGCATGGTTGATGAGCCCGTCATCGTTGCGGTCCCGCCAGGCGATCAGTCCGGTGTCCTCCCATGTCTTGAGCCATCCGGGCGCGTCGGCATAGGCGACTCCCGGAACGGAGTTCAGCATGTTGGTTCGGGCGAAGACCGCGATTGCTGGGGCGGTCGTATAGAGAATTGCGATGAACAGCAACGCCCATCCGGCGCTGCTTCGCGCGTCTCGCACCCGCTTGACCGTGAAGAAGCGAATAATGACGTGGGGCAGTCCCGCTGTACCAAGCATGAGCGCAGCGGTAATGCACACGACATCGAGTTTGTCGCGGCTGTATCCGGTGTATTCGCCGAATCCAAGATCCGTCAGCATGCCATCGAGTTTCTGCAGCAGCCCCACGCCGTCGGCATCGGTTCCGCCGAGCGCCAGTTGTGGAACAGGATTTCCAGTCACCATGAACGCCAGGAACACCGCCGGAATCGTGTAGGCAAAGATCAATACGCAGTACTGTGCCACCTGTGTGTAGGTGATGCCCTTCATGCCGCCAAGCACGGCGTAGAAGAAAACCAATCCCATGCCGATGATGACACCGAGTGTGATGTCAACTTCGAGGAATCGACTGAACACCACTCCAACACCTCGCATCTGGCCGGCGATATACGTAAACGACACGAAGATCGCGCACAGCACAGCAACGATCCTCGCCGTCTGTGATGCATATCGATCGCCGACGAAGTCCGGCACGGTGAACTTGCCGAACTTCCGCAAATAGGGGGCCAATAGCAACGCAAGCAGCACGTAGCCGCCGGTCCAGCCCATCAGATAGACCGAACCATCCATGCCGAGGAACGCAATCAAGCCAGCCATCGAGATGAACGATGCGGCACTCATCCAGTCGGCTGCGGTCGCCATGCCGTTGGCAATGGGCGAGACGCCCTTGCCCGCAACATAGAACTCGCCCGTTGATTTCGCCCGTGACGCAATGGCCACCACGATGTACAGAGCAAACGTCAATCCAACGATCAGGAATGTCCAGCCCTGAACACCCATCTCAGTCGTGTTCCTCCACGCCAAACCGACGGTCAAGACGATTCATCGCCACGACGTACACCAGGATGAGCAGCACGAAAACGTAGATCGATCCCTGCTGAGCGCACCAGAAACCAAGCGGATAGGTCGTGCCCGGCAGCATCCATTGGTCAAGCCAGTCGGCCATCAGAATGCCACAGCCAAAGGACACAAAGGCCCAGATGACAAGGAGAAACCCGACAAGTTTCAGGTTGGCTCGCCAGTATCTCCGACGGTGATCTGTATCCCTACGAGAGAGCACTCTTCACGCCCTCTACAAACTCACATCCGTGTGCATAGTCGGTGTTCACTGCCACACCCTGCTCACACATGGGGCAACGATGTGCTGGAATCGAGGGAAGCGAAACTTCGTCGAGAAACACAAATTGATCGACACCAAGATCACTTGCACCAACATTGCCTCGGTTGATCCACGCTCCCACCGCAGTCACCTGCCCACCTTTTGCTCGAATCGCTTCCGCTGATAGCCCTGTTGACCAGCCGGTATTGATGATGTCATCGACAAGAAGAACGCTTCTCCCGTCAACAACATCTCCATATCGACGTTTCAGTTCAAATCCTGTTCGATCGATTGTACGTTCCGTAAATACGCATTGCCGTTCGAGCGCGAGTGCTGTGTACTGGGCACAAATAACACCGCCAACCGCCGGTCCGCACACGACATCCACCTGTATGCCCGAATCACGCACCGCCTCCGCAAGCAGTTGACTTAGTCTCCGGGGTTGCTCTGGATTGATGTTGATCAGATCCTTTGCAATCCAACCGTGACCATGTTCTCCAGAGGCATAGACAAAGTGATCATCTGTCATCAGCGCCCCGCACGATTCAACAATGCGACGCGTCTCAGCCTGCCTCATTGCGGCAACGTCACGCATATGAGTGCAGTCCACTGATCGTGAAATTGATGATGATCCAGTTGAAGATCATCACGATGCAACCGATGAGCGCAAGCCATGCGGTCCAGAGGGCTTTGTCTTTAACTTTCAGTCGCACATGGATGAGCAGGACGAAGATCAAGAAGGTGTTGAGCGCAAAGGTTTCTTTTGGATCCCATCCCCACGGACGACCCCAGGAGTGATCGGCCCAGATGGCGCCCATCACGATGCCGGCCCAGAGCAGGATGAAGGAAAGTTCCACGAGCACCATGGTGGCGCCGTCGAGAACCTGCCCAAAGGTCGTGCCTTCTGCCATCAATGCGGTACTACCATCCGGCCGCGGCGCCATCAGGAATCCGGCCCCACCTGCCTTGGCATAGTCTCTGTCCACATCGACATTTCCAAAAAGTGACTGCATCAAGCGGCGAATCAGAAACAGTCCTGCTGTCATCGCCGCAAGGAAGATAAGCACATATGCGAAGATGATGACGTTCGTGTGGATGTGCAACCAAACATCATGTAACACCGGCATCTTGTTTCCGATCGCCGGGTTGAGGTGCACCGGATCGAGGTTGGCGGCCATGAGGGCGACCATCGAACAGATCGCGCTGCCGAGCAGAAAGAGGCCCTTCATCCGTGTCCGCCGCACGATGAGTTCCATGATGATCGCAAACACCGCCCCATACCAGGCGCTGGTTGTCACCGCCTCAAACATGTTGGTATTCGGCCATCGCCCAGAGATGTAGGTCCGCAAGATGACTGACGCAGTCTGCAATCCAAACGCAAACAGGAAAACCAGCAAACCACTCCAGAAAGCACCACGCCATCGGTACACCACCCACATCAGCAGAATGGCGACGGCCAGTACGTAGAAAATCCATCCCCACGTGAAGCCCTGCCACTGGAAGTACATGCTCTCGGCTCGAAGTCGCTCAGCGGATGGATACAGTGAAGGATTGACACCGCGCAGCGAGGTGGCGAGTTGGGCCGCTGCTGCCGAGACGGCTTCGGCATCACCCGCGAGCCATGATGACTGCAGGCCCGACCAGGCCACTGCAACGGGAGAAGCGGGATCCTGCTCGGTGACGGCATCGATCCGCAGCCACGGCTGTTTGAACGCATCAGCGCCGCTTGGTGGCACGATCAGGAGTTCATCTCGAATGATCTCCGGCCTCGCCGCCATGAGCGCCGTGTCGATGGCATGCACCGGTTTGGCGAACCGCATGACATCGGTCCGCATCCTGCCAAGCAGCGCCCGCACATCCGGATGCGTCAAGAACCCGCGAGGAGCGAGGCCGCGATCCAAAAACCGCTCCAGACGCTCGTCGTCTGCGGACAGTGGCCGCGCCGTGCTGTCGCGAAGCGTCCGGGCGATCTCGAGTCGGACGAGTTTGTTCTTGACGTAGTACAGATCCTCATCGAGCCACACCTGCGGCCGCAGCATGATGTCCATCATGGCGATCCGTGGGTTGAGGCCACCGGGCTTGCGGGGACCGCTGATCCAGTTCATTGTGTCGCGAGTAAACGACTCGAAGGACTTGAGACGGCCGCCCTGCCAAACGGTGACCTCGTCCAGTGGTGACAAGTCGACGATGTCGTAGAACGTTGACACCGCGGGCGCATCCTGTGGTGGAGGCGTCGCGTGTGATGCTGTAGTCAATACAGCGAGAGAGATGAGCACCAACCATCTCATGGCGCCACCTCTGTCTGCCCATACACTCGCAGCGCCTCGCGACGCTTGATCATCGGCTTGAAGTAGAAGGCATAGATCATGCCAATAACGCTCAATATGCATCCGGCAAGCATGGTCCAGACACCATTGCGATTACCCACTCCAAGAACCGTGAAGTTGCGGCCTTTGGATGGCACACCCCCACGGGATCCGCTCGGGTCGGGGGGATCCCATTGTGACTGGAAGAACCAGAGTCCCCCTCGCTCACTCGGCGCATTGACACTGACTTCAGCAAGTTCAGTCGTTCCGTCCTCATCCTCGAAACGGACCCTGCTGTGCCAGTTGAGAACACTGCTGACGCTGCCGGTGAATCCACCGATATGTGAGGCGATGTCAAACCCGTCAAGCGATACCGATGCTGGTAAGGAGTGGCTGCGACGAGACAGCATCAACTCGAGCAAACGGCCGTCTTCGAGTTGTACCACGGTTGGCGCATACCGGAAACCCAGAATGGCTTCGGATTGCGACTCGAATGGATAGTGGTGCATCGGAAGCCAGGCCGAACGATCGACTTGACCGGGCACCACAGCCCTCACCATGCTGAACTGGTTGGCCGCCGCGCGATCACGTTGATGCATCGGCACCAACGCCGGCCGGGTCTCCAATCGCACACTCGGCGCCCAGTCATCGACGGTCAGCGTGATTCCTTGCGTCAACTCGATTGGCGTTCCAACCTCGACTGGTTCCACCCGCACGTCCTGCCCTGGAAGCGCGATGCGGAGGCGAAGTTGCTCATCGGATGGACCAACAAGCAGCAAGAGGTTTGCGTTTCCGATGGACGGCGGGAAGTATGTCGTCAGAATACGATCGTCGGGCTTTCCCTCGTCGTTGTGAGAAGCGGTGCCGCCGATCTCCATGTCGGCGTTGCGGGAAGGGTCGTCAAACACCCAGCGAAGCCACGTTTTCTCGCCGTCACTGATTTCGACGCGGGCCATTGATATGGTCTGTCCGGCGATAAACAAGCCATCATCAAAGCGTTGCACACGCCACGAAAATGGTGTGCCCTCAATGGGGATCATCTCCAGATCCGGATCGGCCTCACTGACCGCTTCGATGGGCATGATCAGTTCTACGCCATGCTCTGGAATCTCGAACCCGAGTCGCGGCACTGCTCCGGACTCCAGATTGGTTTCGTCTCGCAAAAGAGTGATGTCGAGTTGATCGGGCGGCGCGGTGGACTGGGTCGGCTCGGCGGCGAAGACTTCATGCGTCTGACTGCGACCATCGGGCGTAGCGAGCGTGGCGCGAGCCCACGCCGCCGGTGGCCCGCCACTCACGGCCAGTGGTCGTGGCTGCATCATGGCGTACCGCAGATAATCGCTGACCACCAAATCGGTGCCGGCGATCGGATCATCACCATCAGCCGATGGAACAGATATGGACAAACTATCCACTTCAATCGGCTCCCCGGCGGCCGCCCAGACCCGCCCGGGGGATCCGACCCGGTCGTTGAATCGTGGCAAGTTCTCAAGGGGCCGCTCAAACCATCCACTCACTGGGATGGTGCGGCCGAACTGATCAATGCTCACCTCTCGCAAGTAGATCGATGGATGTGCTTGCAGGTAGAACGTGTCCTGTCGATCGGGTTCGAACGTGATGGAAAGTGTCTCGTCAACAAGCGGTTTCCCAATCGCATCCTTCGCGCGGGTCATGGGCTGCTGGTGATTGCCACCGGCGAGAATGTCTTCGGTGTACGCGGGATAGCCCGCAATCACCTGCCGCATGAAGGACTCATCTGGTCCCTCCACCGATACCGTGACGGCATACGCCTGCTTTCCGGCATCTTCTCCGCTGAGCAGTGACCATTCTGGATCAATACTCGCAACACGGAACGACCACAAGCCCTCTCCTTCACCAACCATTGTGCTGGCTCCCGGCATGGCGCGCATCTCGACAGTTTCGTGGCTGGGCACGGTGATGTGCAGTCGTCCTCGCGCGACCGCCACGTCGCCTTCCACTTTGGTGCCGAAGTAGATCACGCACCCGAGCGCCAGCACGATCACTCCGCCATGAATCATCCAGACGCCCGCGTGCACCGGGGTAAGAGGAATACGCGTGATCGTGACCACCGCCATGTTCAGGCAGACAAGCCCAACGAGTGTGAAGAATGGCCACCAGTTGAACCATTCATACTCGGTCATCTCGAACAAGCGGCTCTCTCGCAGTGGATACCAGGCTCCGGGCTCCCAGAATGCGAGGCTCACCGGCACCCCTGCTGAGCCGATCGAGCAGTACACAAACAGCACCGCAATCAAAAAAATGCCGAACCAAATGCTGTTCAGCAGGCCCAGTGGGCCGGGCAGGAACCGATTTGATGACACCTGTGCCATGAATCGCGGATTCTACATGCCCCTTATCGGGGCATGGGGGCCGTATCCCCACCGACTGCCATATCTCAGACCTTGTTATAAGCCAATGCGAGTGTTTTTGGTTGCGATGACCCGACCCGCTTCCAGATAATGGGCGGGATCGGATTGATTGGAAGCTGAACTGAGAAGTCCATTGAGAAGAGGGACTACAAATGAAGATGGCAGTGCGGGGTTTTGTCGGGATCGGCACCGCGATGACTGTGGTGTCACTGGCCGTCGGTGAACCGACCATATTCGATGATGGGTCTCAACTCCTGTTCGATCCGAATGGGGTACGCACCGACAACTTTGGATTTGCTGTTGCGATGGATGCCAACCGAATCATTGTCGGTGAGCCGGGTGGCGTTGGCGCCAACTACGACTCCGGAGATGCTGAGATATATGTCTGGAACGATGCTGTCGGGACCGGACACTGGGTGTTGGAAGAGACCCTTGGATCACTCCTTACTGCATCACAGTGCCCCGATGGATCCCTCTTCGGCTTCGCTGTAGATATCGACGGCGACTACGCCGTGGTTGGTGCACCAATAACTGCAACTGGGGGCGACGTATTCTTCTTTGAGCGTGACGACTTTGGGTGGTCGTACAATGGTTCTACAACGTTGTACAGTGCTGGTGCTCAGTTCGGATATGCCGTCGATATCGAGGGGCTTGTAGTAACGATTGGCGCACCGGGCATTGAGAACGCCGGGACCTATGTCATTGTGCCGGGTGTTGACGGCGCTGTACTTGGTTTCGTCGAAGAACTTAGCCCGAGAAGGCGTGGCGCGGCGAGTCGATTTGGACACTCTGTTGCTTGTGATGGAAACACCGTGCTCATTGGCGCCCCGCTCGGAGATGTTGGCGGCGTCCTGTGTGGCACCGTCAGTGCCTATTGGCGTGACAGTAAGACGTATAGCTCGACACTTGAAGCCGTATTGGAACCCGACACCGATTGGGCTCAGTCGCTGGCACGATTCGGCGAGTCGGTTGCCGTCGATGGCGACATTGGCGCTGTTGGGATCATGTTCCCCGAGGCGGCCGACCCGGATGGACCCGCAGCCGCAATATTCGCCCGAAGCGGCATCCCAGGAGATGGCGACTGGACGCTGACTGCCACACTACAGGAAGATTCGTCACTCCCTGCCGACCGAGTTGGTGCATCGATAGCAATTCACAGTGATTTGTTGGTGGTTGGCTCGCCTGGTTCCGGACCAAATGGCCCAAACTCTGGCGCCGCGATGGTGTATCGGCACTCACCGTCTGCTAACCAGTGGGTTTTTGAAGCACGACTGGTTGGAGTCGATACCGGATCATCCGACTCGTTTGGTGGTGACGTCGCCGTCTCTTCGCGGGGAATTTCTGTTGGCGCCGAGCATCAAGACGAACCGGGGCCCCCACACAATCCGAACTCCAGCGATGAAACGCCTGATCCTGGCGGCGTATATGTCTATGGCAACGCCGATGATGGTGTCTGGCAGGACGATATTCGGGGTGTCTACCCGTGCCTGCCATCGATTCAGACATTGGAAAATGTTGGTGATGCCAGTGGGGCCGACTCATTTGGATCCGTTGTCGCAATCGACAACAACACCTTGTTTGTTGGTGATCCGAATGGCTTTGATTCGGATGATGTCGCAAGTGGCGTGGTTCGGCTCTTCACGCGAACCGATGTTGATAGCCCGTGGGTCGCTGATACCACAGATGCCCTTGAGGCACCGGCCTGGGCCACTGGTGGAGATCGTTTCGGCGCAGGCATTGCTGTCAACGGCCAACTCGCCGTCATCGGCGCTCCTGGACCGGACTTCGGCCCTGGAAAGACGTGGATTTTTCAGTACTCCGGTGGTACGTGGACGCCGGTACAACTACTTCTTGGCGCAACTGATGATCAACTTGGTGAGAGCGTCGCAATTGCCTGGTCTGGAACCAATGCCTACATCGCTGTTGGTGCACCCGGCGCACTCTCGGATGAGGCGCAAGGTGGCATCGTCTATGTGTACAAGTGGGATGGAGCCACTGAGTGGGCCACCCTGTTGTGGACGCTCACTGAGGATGGCTTCACAAGCGGCACGTCGGCCTTCGGGCAGGCTGTGGATATCGAGATGCGAGGTGATGGGGCAGTGGTCGTCGCGGTTGGAAATCCGTGGTATTTAAGTCAGGCCCATGGTTGCGTTGAAATACATTCGTGTTGGGATCTGGGCTCTTCCCCCTACTCATTTCTTGAGGAACGGCTCGTGCCGTCAACAGAGAACTTGGATCCATGGTCAATTGAGTGGACTGCTTATGTCGGATCCAGCGTCGATCTCGATGGCAACCGAGTGATCATCGGTGCTCCGATCACATGGGGAGTCCGAGACCGACAAGGGGCAGCCTTTATCTATGACTCGGTTGAGGTGTCACCGAGCTACTGGGATTGGAACCTTGAAGGGTGTCTTGTCTCAGCAGAGGCTGAAGCCTACTCGTACTTTGGAACCAGTGTAGCCCTTGCTGGCTGGCGGGCCTTTGTCGGAAAGACCGGTAGCAATTACATGGCGGAGAACGGTGGAGTGGTTGAACAATACTGGCGACTGGGGACCGATTGGGTCTATGCCAT
>DOVP01000111.1 GCA_003520025.1 Phycisphaerales bacterium | reverse complement strand
ATCGGTGATATCACGTGCGTCCACTCGACCTATCTGACTGCGCCGCTGGGCACCCGCCCCCGGAAGGATGACTGGTCGGATATGGAATGGCAACTGCGAAACTGGCAGCACTTCAACTGGCTCAGCGGCGATCACATCGCCGAGCAGGCATGCCATGCCGTCGACAAGATCAACTGGGCCAAGAACGGCGTTCATCCCGCCAAAGCCATCGCGCTGGGCGGGCGACAGATGCGGGAAACACCCGAGTCCGGAAACATCTACGACCACTTCTCGGTGATGTATGTCTATGACGACGGTTCACGCTGCTTCCACGATTGCCGGCAGATGCCGGGATGCTGGAATGACAACACCGAGTATCTGGTCGGCACGAACGGCACCTGTTACATCAACTCCTGGGGACCAACGCAGGAAATTTCCGGGCCGAACGAGTGGGCATACGAAGGACCGAACCCGAACATGTATCAAGTCGAGCATGATGAGCTCTTCGAGGCCATCCGCGGCAAGCGTGATCGCATCGATGATGTCGACCAGATGATGACGAGCACACTGATGTCGCTCATGGGACGCATGAGTGCCTATTCGGGCCAACAAGTCACGTGGGACGAGGCCCTCAACAGTACCGAGCGGCTCGGCCCCACTGAGTATGCGCTTGGTGATCTTCCAGTCATGGCCGTATCCGTCCCGGGAAAGGTTGCCTCATGGAATACACTTCGTACATCAGAGGCATGAACATGGACCGCAGACATTTCATCGGCACCTCCATCGCAGGCATTGGAGCGACTTCGCTGCTCGGAAGTGCAAGTTTCGCTGCGGGTGAAGATCGCATGCGCCTCGGTCTGATCGGCTGTGGTGGCCGCGGAACCGGGGCAGCCTTCAACGCAGCCTCCGCCTCACCTGAGATCGAGATTGCAGCCATGGCCGATCTCTTCCCCGACAGGCTCGCGGGAAGCCGGGGGCACCTTGCCGAACTCGGGGATCGGGTCTCCGCGAGCGATGAAGATTGCTATGTCGGCTGGGACGCCTATGAGCGGCTCCTTCAACGGCCAGACATCGACGTTGTCATCCTTGCCACACCGCCCCACTTCAGACCGATCCACCTTGAAGAAGCCGTCAAGCAGGGCAAGCATGTCTTCATGGAGAAACCCGTCGCGGTCGATCCGGCTGGCGTGCGGAAGGTCATCGCGGCTGCCAAGGAAGCCGACACCAAGAACCTCTCAATCGTCGCGGGCACACAGCGACGGCATGAAGCGTGCTACCTCGAAACCATGCGTCGCATCCGTGATGGCGAGATCGGCGAGCCGATCGCGGCGCGTTGTTATTGGAATCAAGGCGGCCTGTGGAACCACGCCCGCAAGCCCGACTGGTCGGACATGGAGTGGCAACTCCGCAACTGGCTCTACTTCACGTGGCTCAGCGGTGACCACATCACCGAGCAGCATGTCCACAACATCGACGCCACGAACTGGGCGCTCGGTGGCCACCCGATCAGGTGCATGGGTATGGGCGGTCGACAGAGCCGCACGCAGCCACAGTATGGACACGGCTACGACCACTTCGCCATTGACTACGAATATCCAGGCGGTGTACACGCCCTCAGCATGGCCAGGCAGGCCGATGGCAGTGCCAATCGCGTCGAAGAGGTGATTCAGGGCACAACTGGGCGCAGCCTGACCAGCAGTGGACGCGCACAAATCGAAGGTGGCAGCAACTGGACGTTCGAAGGCGAGAACCCGAACCCCTATGTCGTCGAGCATCAGGATCTGCATGCAAGCATTCGGGGCGAGGTACCGCGGCTCAATGAAGGCGAACGGATCGCCGAATCAACTTTGACCGCCATCATGGGCCGCATGAGCGCCTACAGCGGCAAGGAACTCTCGTGGGACGATGCACTGAACTCGCCGTTGGACATGCGGCCGCCTGCGTATGCGTTCATGTCGCTTCCGACACCGGTCGTTTCGATTCCAGGACGCACATCACCACATGACACACTCTGGAATATTGAGGAACAACCCAATGGATAGACGCGCCTTTGTTGCCGCAAGCATCACCGGAGTTGGCGCCGCTGCGCTGGGAATGCATGACGAGCCATTTGATCTACCACCGGACTTCCCTCCTGGGCACGAACCGAACGCGCCGGGATTCGCCCCGGACCGGCAAACACCCATCAACACCCCGGAGACTTTCACGCTCGACTATGCACCACACTTCGGCATGTTTCGACACCACGCGGGTGACGACCTCATAGATCAGATCGACTTCATGGCCGAAGCAGGTTTCCGATCACTGGAAGACAACGGGATGCGTGGGCGATCCATCGACGACCAAGAACGCATCGCCAAAGCACTCGAACAAAATAATATGCGACTCGGGGTCTTCGTCATGAACATGGACGGGGCGTGGCGGCCGAGTCTGACAACGGGTAGCAAAGATGAACGTGAGCGATTCGTTCAGAACGCCCGCGACTCGGTCGAAGTCGCCAAGCGTGTCGGCGCAAAGTGGATGACCGTGGTCTGTGGTGAGGTTGACGACAACCTCTCAGCCACCGAACAAACTCGGAATGTCGTCGAGGCGCTCAAACAGGCGTCCGCGGTGTTGGAACCGCATGATTTGGTGATGGTGTGCGAACCGCTGAACTGGCGAGATCACCGCGGTCAGTTCTTGCAGTTTACGCCGCAGTCGATCGAGATCTGCCAACAGGTCGACTCTCCATCCTGCCGCATCCTGCAGGATCTGTACCACCAACAGGCAAGCGAGGGCAACCTCATCGACCACATGAACGCCGCCTGGCACTACATCCCCTACTTCCAGGTCGGCGACAACCCCGGACGGCGCGAACCGGGCACCGGCGAAATCAATTACGCCAACGTCTTCAAGCACATACACGAACGCGGTTATGACGGCATCGTTGGGATGGAACATGGCAAGAGCCAAGGCGGCAAGGAAGGCGAAGTCGTGCTCATCGAGGCCTATCGAGCGGTGGATCCGAGTTGATCCTGACAGCACTGGCCTGCATACTCACAGTTGGTGAGCATGCCACACATGATCTGACTGTCACCGGCCCACAGGGGTGGACTTTTGATGCGCGCCTCGTGGAACCAGCCGGTAACCGCAGCGGCTTGACCGTGCTCTTGATCGGTGGTGGTTTCTGCAACGACCTGGACTGGACGGTACCGGGATCCATTGACGTGAACGGCATGGCGACGCCATTGACCCTCGACGGAACAACCCATCGAGATGCTCCGATGATTGCGCAAGCTCTAGCGGACAAGGGGCACGCCGTCATGCATTACTCCACAATTGCCCATGAGGATCCCAAGCGAGATCTCTGGCCTCTTGAAATCACGCCACTCGCGTTGACTGATCTTCTACTGCTCCAGAGAGCTGCCACGCAGGCGATTCAAGCCGACCCCCTGACACATGATGATCGAATCGTGCTGCTTGGTCACAGCATGGGTGCCCAGCGTGCCTGCGCCCAGGCTGCGGATGACCCCGCCATCATCGCCCTCATATTGATGGGCCCCGCCCAGATGACCCGAACCGGGCCGGATGATCCTGGCAGGAACCTCAATCGAGCTGAGGCCCACAAGCAACTCGCCCAGCTTGATGCCGATGACAATGGTTCGGTAACGAACGACGAGATCCCAACCTCGATGGACTTCGATCAAGACGGCACCCTTCGAACTTGGGAAGTCTCGGCCGCCCTCGCCAGGAAGGCCCGCCGCGACATGAAACCAGTCAAAGGGACAGACAAGCATGGCATTCCATTTGGTGTGGATGCGATCAAGAGCCGTCCGGTTCCCACGCTGGTCCTGTATGGCAACCTCGATGAAGCCCAAGGACACCACGCACCGATCCTGCAGGATCTTGTCACAGACGGTTCGTTGAATACGGTCGAAGTCCGCGTTCTGCTCGGTATCGGTCACCAGATGGGACCGGAACAAGATGGTCGGGTTGGCCCGATCAGCAAAGTGGCTCTTGAGCAGATCGTCGAATGGCTTCAGGCACGACAACCCAAGCCTCAACCCTGAACATCAACCCGCTACGTGCCGCGTGCTCCGTGGGTAGAAGGCCAGCAGGATCGCAAGGCAGCCGAGAGCCGCATACATGGGCACTCCGTAGAGGAAGGCGTAGTCGATCTTGGTCTGCGGCTCACCATCCTTCACGACTTGGACCCCGTCAGCCATCGCGGGAACCATGGCCCAGTCCCCGACATGGCCAGCCACGATGCTGCCGACCACGATGCCGATGCCGACGATGACTAGGTTGAACAGGTTCTGGGCTGATGCTTTGATGTCAACCGAGGTCTCCTCGTCCACCACCAAGAAGGCAACGAAGATGAAGGATCCAAAGCAGACGCCATGCAGGCTAACCCCAGCAATGATGATCACAATATCCGGGATACCTAGTGTCTCCTGGATCCAGCTCATCTGGGAGAAGAGGAACATCCGAAGCGCATAGGCGAAAATTCCAACGGCTAGGAGAAACTTCCGGGATACCTTCGCCGCGAAGAACGGGATCAGGAAGATCACGAAGAACTCGGACATCTGCCCGATGGTCATGATGCCTCCACCACCGACCCCGAAGACCTTGTTAATCTCCGCCGTCGTCGATTTGGCCTGGGCAGACTCTCGCTGAATCTCACTCAGGAAATCTGCCGTGTAGACGAAGTAGAACTGGTGGATCATGCTGATCGGGACAGCAATCAGGAAGAGCATCAACAGCGGCTGCCTTGAGCATTCCTTGGCCGCCTCAGCCACGGCGAACTCAGCCTTGCCCTTTTGGGGTGGCGTCTTGGGCAATGAGAAGCAGTAGACACCCATGATCACACCAAGGACGGCGCTCAGTCGGAAGGCATCTTTGATGCCCATGGATTGCGCCAGCTCGATATCGCCCTCGACCGGGGTATGCATATGCAACAACCACTGCCCAATGCCGACACCCACGACGATCCAGCCGATGGTTCCCCAGCAACGGACCCACCCGAAATCACGGTCGCGATCTGGAATGTGATGGAACGCGAGTGAGTTCGTCAAGGCAAGCGTTGGCGAATACAGAAGCGAGTAGAGGATCGAGAACCCGAAGAACATCCAATACTCACTGATCCATGAAAGCTGCCAAATCAGGAGGCCGCCGATTATGTGGACGATCCCTAGATATTTCTCTGTACTGAACCAGCGGTCTGCAACCTGGCCGGCAATGAACGGGCCGAAGATCGCACCTACGCCACCGGCCATGAAGATGTACCCGATCTGGCCGGGCGAGAACTTGAGCACGTCGAGCATGTAGGACAGCAGGAGCGGCAACCACGCTCCCCAGATCGCGTACTGCAGGAACATCATGAAGGACAGTCTGCTGCCGAGTCCAAAGCCCATTCGCGGCGCGGTGATTGCATTCATGGGTGAGAGGTATACCAGATCCCGCCAGAACGCCGCAGTATCATGATCTGCATGATCGACCTACGAAGTGACACAGTCACGCAGCCGACCGAAGCCATGAAAGCCGCGATGGTGGCCGCGCCGCTTGGCGATGATGTACTCGGCGACGACCCGACGATTCTGCTGCTGCAGCAGCGATGTGCCGAGTTATTCGGCAAGGACGCCGCGTGCTTCGTGCCGTCGGGGTCCATGGCGAACCAGTCCGCCATTCGGGCCCAGACATCACCCGGCGACGAGATCATCTGCCACCGAGACAGCCACGTGTACTGCTATGAAGCGGGAGCCTGGGCAGCGCTCTCCGGCTGCTCGATCGCATTGCTGGACGGGCCGCGGGGACAATTCGAACCGGAGGATGTTGCCGCTGCGATACAAGCGGACGATCACCACTTTGCCACATCGCGGCTGCTCGTCGTTGAGAACACACAGAATCGGGGAGGCGGCGCCGTCTGGCCACTGCGCCGAATCGAAGCGGTTACCGCTGAAGCCCGCAAACACGGCCTGCGATGCCACCTCGACGGTGCACGAATCTGGAATGCCTCCGCCGCAAGTGGCGTGAGCCTTGCTGAATATGCCCGGCATTTCGACACCGTGTCGGCCTGCTTCTCCAAGGGTCTGGGCTGCCCGGTGGGTTCCATCATCTGTAGCGACGCCGACACCATTCACCGCGTGCACCGCGCCCGCAAGATGCTCGGTGGGGCCATGCGGCAGAGTGGAATACTCGCCGCCGCCGCGTTGTATGCCCTGGACCACCACCGCGATCGACTCGTCGACGACCACGCCCACGCTCGACGCATTGCGGAATCGCTCGCAGGAATCGACGGCGTATCCATTGATCCTGACGCAGTCGAAACCAACATCATCTACTTCGATGTCCAAGCCGATGCGGCAACCGTGGTTGAGTTGGTCGAGTCACATGGGATCCGCATGCTCGACTCGGGACCCCACACCATCCGCGCCGTGACGAGCCTCGCGGTCGATGATTCGGACATGGATGTGGTGTGCGAATCACTCCCCAAAGTGCTGGCCTGCCGATAGGATGCGCCACAAGGAGAATCCGCTGTCATGACCGTCAATTACCTCGAA
>DOVP01000135.1 GCA_003520025.1 Phycisphaerales bacterium | reverse complement strand
CTGCCCCGACATGGCCATACGGAGCTCCCCCTCGGCCCTTGTGGGCATCGTTCCAAGTTCTATCTCGGTCACACCGCCTCGCTCGTCGAGCATAACCAGCATGGAACCACCATCAACGAGCATGCTTGTTGCGAGACAGTCATCGTCGGCCTGCTGCATCGCAGCTGCAAAGCGTCCGGCGAGGCCGGTATCGAAGACGTCGGCGACGGGCACCACAGCCCAGGCCGATACAGTGGCGATCATGGTTCCGGCGAGCATAAGGTGCATGGGCAAGGTCTCCTTTAGGGCGAATGGAAACGGCGGGAACTCAGGAAGGCAGCATACGACAACGGGCGAGACCGGAGGCCTCGCCCGTTGCATGGTTTTTATTCACAGGAAACGCACACCGTGCGTACCCGTCGGTTTGCGCGGGTTAGTTGTGCGTTCCCCTGATGTGGTCACATAAGTCGCTCATTCGATCACCTCCTTGTCATCAGGCCCTGCCTTGCCTAGCCGTCGCCGGAAGTGACATCCAGCCGCCACGCGTCCTCGCCTCCAGCGTCCCGAAGGCATGCCCGCCACGTGTTGGCACGCGGGGGGTGGCGGGGGCCACTCGGGCCGGGGACCTGTCCGAACCCTCGACGCCCGTCGCCACACTCAGTCTATCGGCCCGGCGGGCGGTTGAGGCGTGAATGAAAAAATCAAGCGGATGGTGCCACCGCCAGAACAGATGGATGCCGGATGAGAGTAAGAGGACAAAGGAACCGGCCACCGAAACGGTGGCCTTACATCCGATGCTCGCCAGGTATCTCGTCGGGAACGCCGCCGTCGAGACCGTCGGGGTCCTCGTCGTAGTCGTAGTCGTAGGTGAACTCGGCATCGTCGGCGGTTTTTGCTTCGCCACCTTCGTCGCCCGATGCTTCCATCGCCGTCATCTGCTCCCACTCTTCAAGTGAGATCAACACTTCTCGCGCGACCGAACCTTTGTGTTCGCCGAGAATACCGGCTTGCCCCATCTGGTCGACCAGCCGCGAGGCACGGCTGTAGCCGATGGCCATGCGCCTCTGGAGTAGCGAGACGCTGCCACGGCCAGATTCGATCATCACTCGCACTGCTTCGTCAAAAAGTGGGTCCCGCTCTGATGGCTGCCCGCCAATTTCGCCATCGCTGCCGGGCCGCAGTTGAATGAGTTGCCGTTCGAAACTCGGTGACGCAACATTCTTGAGGAATCGCACGACCTTGCGACTCTCGCCGTCATCGACCAGTGTGCCCTGAGCGCGGCGTACCTCAGGGTCGCGCGGCGTCACGATCATCATGTCGCCATTGCCCAGCAGCAATTCGGCACCCTTGGTATCGAGCACGATTCGGCTGTCCATTCCGCTCGAGACCTTGAAGGACATCCGGCAAGGCATATTCGACTTGATGAGGCCGGTCACGACGTTGGCCTGGGGACGCTGCGTCGCGAGAATGAGGTGGATACCGACCGCGCGGGCTTTCTGGGCGATGCGGACGATCGACTGCTCAACCTCCTTGTTGGTCATCATCACATCGGCGAGTTCGTCGATGATGAACACGATGTATGGAAGCGAGCGAGGGATCTTGGCGTCTTCCAGATCGTTCTGAGGCTGGAGCCGCTCACGCTTTTCATCTTCGGTGAGCGTATTGAAGGTGCGGATATCGCGAACACCTGCCTCGCGGAACATCTCGTAGCGTTCTTCCATCTTGCGGATGGCCCACTCCAAGATCGCTGCGGCGCGGTTCATCTCGGTCACGACCGGGCAGGCCAGGTGGGGAATGTCGCCGAACATACTCAACTCGACCATCTTGGGGTCGACCAGAATGAGTTTGACTTCATCGGGCCGCTTGAGGAAGAGCCATGACATGATGATCGAATTGATACAGACGCTCTTGCCCGATCCGGTCGTACCGGCGATGAGCATGTGGGGCATCTTGACGAGATCCTCGACCATCGGCTCGCCGCTGGCGTCCTTGCCGAGGAACATTGGAAGGATCATGCCGTCGGCGGCGCCCGAGCTGATGAGTTCTCGCAAGCGGACTTTTTCGCGGCTCGGGTTCGGAACCTCGATGCCGATGGTCGTCTTGCCCGCCATCGTCGGAACGATGCGAATGTTCGGTGCCCCGAGACTGCGGGCCAAGTCGCTCGCGATGCTGTTGATGCGAGCCACCCGGGTACCGGGTGCAAGTTGCACCGAGTAGAGGGTCACCGTAGGGCCTGAATCGATCCCGGTGACCTCGGCGTCGATCTCGTACGTCGTAAGGGTGTTTTCAAGAGATCCCGCCTGATCTCGCACCATCGCCTCGGCCTTTTCGGAATAGTCGATCTCGGGCTCGGCGAGCGTTTCGACGGAGGGGAACTCATACCCCTCGAAGTCCTCTCGCTGGATGTCTTCGTCTTTGGCGACATCCTTTCTGCCGCCGAACATACGGATCGGGAGTTTGGCGATCTTGGCCTTGAGTTGGGCCTTGGTCAGCAAGGGGCGTGGCTCGAGTGATTCTTCTTCCTCGTCCCCATACTCATCTTCGTACTCGTACTCCTCGTCATCTTCCTCCTCGTCCTCGTCCTCGTATTCGTCTTCCTCGTACTCGTCTTCGACTTCGGGATCCTC
>DOVP01000208.1 GCA_003520025.1 Phycisphaerales bacterium | reverse complement strand
GCATTGGTGCAACCGCTGCGGCGTGGCACGGTGCCGCCATGCTCTGTTACGTCACACCCAAGGAACATCTCGGACTTCCCAAGAAGGACGATGTCAAGCAAGGATGTATCGCCTACAAGATTGCTGCGCACGCGGCGGACGTGGCGCTCGGCATTCCGGGAACGCGCGACCGTGATGATGAACTCACCAAGGCCCGTGCGGCTCTCAACTGGCAGAAGCATTTCGACCTCTCCTTCGATCCGGACTACGCCCGCGCGATGCACGACGAGGATCTCGACGTCGATACCGACTTCTGCGCGATGTGTGGACACGATTGGTGTTCAGTTCGCATCAGTAAGGAGATTCAGGAGTTCACCTCGGGCAAGGATGGTGCTTTTGCTTGGGACAAACCGTCGATCAGCGCGGCGCTGAGCGATGAGCAGCGGGCCATGTTGGAGCAGCGTGGAGTACTCGATCCAGCCGAGATTCACAGGCTTGCCGCCAAGACTCGACGCTCCCTCGGCGCGGACGAGGAACGGGCGGCCTGCCACAGCGAAGTGGCGGATGCCGCGGCCGCGAGGGATGTGCAGGGGGAGAACGGCGTAGAATTGGTTCAACTCGGAACCCATGAGATTTCGGGTGTCCCCGATCACGACCCGGTGATCTGAGGAGCAGCAAGCGGACCACCATGCATGTCGCAGCCGAACAGTTCTCGAAGCCGGAAACTCGGCGAATCCACCGCGCAGTCGTGCTGTTCCCCAACCTCTATCTCTGGCTCGTCTTCCTTGCCTCCCTCGACATCATCCTGACGCGGGTCATTCTGTTCTTCAGCGGCATCGAGATGAATCCGATCGCGAAAATGGTCATTGATGCGTTTGGAGTTCCAGGCATGGCTGTCTTCAAGTTTTCCGTAGTGTCCTTTGTGATCATCGTCTGCGAAGTGGTAGGTCGGACGCGACGGATGACGGCGCAGAAATTGGCGGTTTTCGCTGTATTGATCACGGGGTTCCCCGTTGTATGGTCCAGTGTGCTCGTTGGCTCGATCATCGCCACGGGCGAGCATCCTCCTCTTGAAGATGATCCTGCTCGTCATAAGACGCAATCAGTCGAGTACGCTCCCGATTCCGATCACCGGAATCTTCAGCATGGAAGGGCTGCTGCATGGTCAGTCAGAATGGGCGCAAGCGAATCGTCATCCTTGGAGGTGGCTTCGGTGGTTCCTATCTTGCCAAGGCACTGACGAAGCGAAGCCTCGGTCTCGATGCCGATGTCGTCATTATTGATCGCCACAACTACTTCACCTTCTTCCCGCTCTTGGTAGAGGCGGGATGTGGTTCGATCGAGCCGCGACACAGCACAGTGCCGATCCGTGAGTTTGCACCCAAGGCGGAGTTGCTGATGGCCGAAATCGCCTCGCTCGACACCGAGCATCAGCGGGTTCACTTCCATCTCATCGGCGATGACCAGTGCCGCGCCATAGAGTACGACCACTTGGTGGTCGCGCTCGGAAGCGTCACGCGGGTCATGCCCGAGGATGTCGTGTCAGGGGTCCGTGAGCACGCACTCTTCATCAAACACATGTCCGATGCCATCACGATCAGAGATCGGACCGTGGAACAGCTTGAACTTGCCAATGCCATCGATGATCCCGAAGAGCGAAGGCGACTACTGCATTTTGTGATTGTCGGCGGCAATGTCACCGGCATCGAGGTTGTGGGCGAGTTGGAGGTCTTTGTACGTGAGGCATCCGCCCTCTACCGAAACATTTCCGATGACGACATCACCTTCACGGTCTATGAATTCAATGAGCGGCTGCTTGCTGCGCTTCCCGAGAATCTGTCACGGTGGGCGACAAAGCAGCTCGCAGGACGAGGCATTGAAATTCATACCGGCGCCGGCGTGAAGGAGGTCCATGCCGATCATATTGTGGACAGCGATGGCAAGGTTGTTCCATGCTCAACCGTGATCTGGACGGCAGGCATTGCCCCGAGCCCCATGCTGAAGCAAATGACAGGTCTGCCACTCAACAAGTTCGGCAGTTTGCAGTGCGAGTGCGACTATCGCGCTGTCGGGTCGGAGAACATCTGGGGCTTGGGCGACTGTGCCTCGGTTCCGGGCCCGGATGGCAAGCCGATGCCGCCGCTTGCACAGATTGCCGTCCGGCAGGCACCACAACTCGCTGCCAATATCGCGGCGGTTATGCAGGGCAGACCGACCAAGCCGGGTGGTGTCGAGTTGCAGGGAGTGCTGGTACCTCTTGGTCGTCACCGCGGCGTCGCCGCCATCAAAGGTATCCACATCCACGGCTTCTTCGCCTGGGCAATGTGGCGAGCGATTTACCTGCTCAAGACGCCTCGATTCGGTCGTCGCATGAGAGTGCTGGCCGATTGGACGCTCAATGCCTTCTTTCGCAAGGACTACACGCAACTGGGTATGAATCATGCGTCGCGCCGTGAGATGGTGCGTCCTCACAAGGTGCATGATTCTGATGAGTGCTGACTACAACAGCAGCCAGAGCGATATCCACCCACCGGCGACCACCATGACCATCGCGGTGTAGCCCACGATATCACGTGCGCGAACGCCGGTAACGGCAAGGAGCGGCAAGGCCCAGAACGGCTGGAGCATGTTGGTGAGTTCATCTCCGTAAGCGACCGCCATCACCATGGGACCGGTTCCAATACCCGCCTCCTGCGCCGCGCTCAATGCAATCGGTCCCTGTACCGCCCACTGCCCGCCGCCGCTTGGGACCAGCAGGTTGACGATGCCGGCCGAGACCATGGTCCAGAACTCCAGCGTTTCTGGTGATGCGAGTTCGAGCATGCCGCTGGTGAGTATCTGCACCAGACCGGAGGCCACCATGAGCCCCATGATGCCGGCATAGAGTGGGAACTGCACGATGATTCCAGCACAGCCCGCTGCAGCGCGGGCGGCGGCTTGCATGAAGGATTCGGGAGACTGCTGCACCAATAAGGCTGCGGCGAGCAGGTACATGATGACATCATTGAGACCGAGGCGGTCGATGCCGTGGTGGATCGTCGAGCCGATCGCAGCAGCCAGCAGGGCCAGGCCGAGCAGGGTAGTCATCAGTCGTGTGTGGTTGAGCCAGTCTGGGAAGGTATCGATGGAGGACCGCTTGTTTGTTTCACTCGTTTCGTCGGGAAGGAACGCTGCAATCGTCTGCACGTTCTGCTTCGGCGACATGAGCCACAGCAGCATCGGCACAATGAACAGCAGCCCGCCGGTGATCAGCAGGTTGGATGGCGAGAGAATCGTGGCGTTCAGAGGTGCCAGCGTGTCCGCGCCGACCATCGCTTTGGGAAGCACCTTCTCAGCACCCGCGGTAGTGGTCATGGTAAGTGGCGCAGATCCCGAGAAGCCGCCGTGCCAAACGAGCAGCCCTGTGTAGCCCGCGGCTGCGAGCAGTGGGTAGTGCGCGGTGATACCTCGCCGCGCGAGTGATCGTCCGGTCTCCCGCGCCAGCACAGCGCCGCCGATGAGGCCGAGCCCCCAGTTGGCAATCCCAAGCACCATGGCTACGACTCCCACAAGCGCGGCTGCGGCGGAGGCGGATCTTGGAATGTCCGCAATGCGGCGAAGTATTCGCCGGACCGGTGGTGCTTCTGCCAGTATGTGACCTCCAAGCAGGATCAGACACATCTGCATGGCAAAGGCCAGCAACTTCCACAGTCCGCTCCCACCCCGCCATGCATCGAGCAGCCACACGCTGCGATCGATCGGCCCGCCGACCTCCTCTGGAAACCGCCCCCACACCACCGCTGCGATGAACACCCCGATCGTCAACACGATCGCGATGACTAGCGGGTCCGGAACGATGCGTCTGAACACCGCCGTCACCATGCTGCCGATGCGTTGGATCATGAGTGAAGGGTAATGGGGCCAGGTACCGCCCGGGGAAATATGCCAAAGGGCGGATGAGCATCGTTGCCCCGGGCGGGACCTGATCCCTTCGGCGAAGCCGCTTCCTACTCGGTATGCCACGCTCCTGTTACGCGATCGTAGATGACGCTTTGGCTGGCGGGACTTGCTTCCCGTGACACTCCGGCAATGCCGATGTCGAGGAAACCCGGGTAGACCTGCGTTTCGAGTCCTCGCAGTGACAGACCATCGCGTCCAAGCAGGGCAGCGGTGACATCGAGTTCGGGGGCGGCGATGTCCCGTGGCCGACGACGCAGGGCATCGGCGGCGTGATGGCGCAGCAACGTGGCGGCTATGGCGAGTACGGCCTCGTCGTCAGTTGTGGAGAACTTGATGCCGTCGAGGTGCGTGACGAGGTGCAGGTCCGCGCGAATCTCGAAGTCCAGCGGATCGTCGCCCCGCGCGACAGCGGCACAGATGGCCCGCCCGTCACGCGGTTCGATCGGTCCGTGGACCCGGCAGATCCACTTCGCGCTGCCCACATGGAGTCGTGATCGAGTTGACGCAACTCGATGATCGTCGAACAGATACGAGGCGGAGGGGGTGGCCTCAAGTCCTTCGACAAGGTTTTGGGCAGACAGTCCACGCGCCCAACCGCCGACCGCATGCTCGCCACGGATCGTGGTGAGCGATCGTGTGGCGAGCATTGCGGCCAGACCGAAGCCCGGACCCAGAGGAGAAGGAGTCAGGGGCTCGTTGCCGGAGGGGTTCCCATGTGAGGAGGGGGGCATTTGAAAGTGTCCTTGTTGGTGTGTTGAGATCAGATATAAAATGAAAGACGCCCCGCTTTGTGGCGGGGCGTCGCAGGTGGGTTCCTTGGAATCGAGTTCCTCAGTCTCCTCGGGCGAGCCCCTTTGTAACCGCGGTGAAGATGCGGCAGCAGGTGGCGGTGCCAAGACACATGACGTACGTCAGGCCATTGAGCCACGCCTGCGACGGATTCGTCGTTCTCGGCATGGCGATGACGCGCGGCGTCGAAGTATGGGCGTACCGGCCACGGCACGTAGAATGCGTGTGGCGGTGGTCAGAATGGTCTGGGTGCCCGAGCATGAGTATGCAACTATGGCACCGACTCCGGCCCGCGACCAGAAAACCTCGGAAAAAAAGGGGAGATTATCGAACGATGACTCCTTCGCCGCGATGGGCGTCGGGCCGCAGTTCGTGGCATTGCTCGAGCGGCAGGGGATCAGGCATCCACGGGCGGTGCAGGGGCAGGTCATACCGACCATTCTGGCAGGGCGTGACGTCGTCTCGCTGGCCGAGACCGGCAGCGGCAAGACGCTTGCCTTCCTGCTGCCGGTGCTTCAGCGGATTCTGGTCGATCGGCCCGCCAAGGGCTCGACACTCGCGTCGAATGAGCGGCTGCGAGGGCTCGTCGTATGCCCGACCCGGGAACTTGCCGACCAGACCGGAGCCGTTGCAGCGAAGTTGGCCTCCGGGACGGTGCTTCGCTCGGGTATCGCCGTAGGCACGACACCGATCGATCCACAGATCCAAATGCTCGCCGGTGGCATCGACCTGCTCGTCGGGACACCGGGCCGTCTGCTGGATCTGATCGGGCACGAAGCACTCGATCCGAGTTTCATTCAAACCGTTGTGATCGACGAGGCTGATCGGATGTTCGACATGGGTTTCTCGCCGCAAGTCGGAAAGATCCTCAGCCACATGCCCAGCAAGCGGCAGACACTGCTGTTCACGGCCACGATGCCCCGTGAGGCGGAGAAACTGATCGAGCGGCACCTGTCGGGTCCGGTTCGAATAGAGACTCATCCACATACGACTGCCGCGACGCACGTGGAGCAGCATGTGACGATGGTGCACCCAAGCGATCGCATCGACTTGCTGCTGTACTTGCTGGAGCAGCGGGAGGCGGGCCGAACGTTGGTGTTCTGTCGCACCAAGAGGCGAACAGGCTGGGTGGCGGCGGCGCTTGCTCGGCATGGACTGAAGGCGGGCCAACTCCACGCAGATCGCTCGCAGCCGCAGCGTCGTCGGGCACTCGAAGCATTCTCCAAGGGCGAACTCGACGTACTTGTCTCTACCGATGTCGGCAGTCGCGGCTTGCACATTGAAGGTGTCCGGACTGTGGTGAATTACGATCTACCCAACACCGCTGAGGATCTCGTTCACCGAGCGGGCCGCGCTTCGCACGGCACGAAAAAACGCGGCACCGCGTGGACCTTCTTGTGGGATCGCGACCTCGACCTCTGGTACACCATGGCTCCTGCTGCCGGCGTGCGAGTAGACCCTGCGCGGGTGGAGGGATTCAGGCCGAGCAAGGTGCAGAAACCCCGATCCGGGCGTGGGGCCGGCGGAAAGCCGGGTGGCGGCTTTGATGCGAGGCACGAGACCCGCAAGCGACCTGGCCCTGGCCGTCGTAAGCGTGCGTCGCGGCCGATCGACAAAGATCAGAAGCCAGGGCGTGGCGTGAGGCCTCCGGAGTCAAGCGAGTAGTATTCCCGCCATGTCGGTCCTTCAACTTGTTCGACACGCCAACCGCTACCGCGAGATCCTCTCGATTCTCGTGAAGTTTGGGTTCCGTGAGTTCTTTGAAGACGCCAAACTTGATTTGCTTCTTGAGAAGGGGCAGCGGCTCTTCTCTCGTGGCGCAGCAGCCGAAACGGAGACGGCGAGTAGACCCGAGCGTCTCAGGATGGCGCTTGAGGAACTCGGTCCAACCTTTATCAAACTCGGGCAGATTCTGAGTACGCGGCCGGACATTCTTCCCCCGGACTACATCACAGAACTTCAAAAACTACAGGCTGAGGTTCCGCCAGTTCCTTGGTCGAAGATAAAGCCGCAGCTTGAGGATGATCTCGGGGATTTGCACGAACTCTTTGAGTCGCTCGATGAAGAACCCATGGCGGCCGCTTCGATGGCGCAGGCGCACCGAGCGGTGCTGCGTGAGGGCAGCCAGCCAGTCGTGCTCAAGGTGCTGCGACCAGGCATCGAACGTGTGATTCGAGCGGATGTCGAGATTCTGGAGGCGGTGGCCGATTGGGTGGCGCGGCATTCTGAAGATCTTCCTTTCGACCCCGTCAGTGTCGTGGAGGAGTTCTCTGAGGCGATTGGTTACGAGTTGGATTTTGTGCACGAGGGGCGGAACACAGATCTGTTTCGCTCCAATCTCGAAGAAGGCGAGCAGGCATGGTTTCCGGAGGTGTACTGGCAGATCACGCGGCGACGCGTGCTTGGCCTCGAAGAAATCAAGGGCGTTCAACTCACCAACTGGAGATCGGCCGGCCTGAGCGATCAACAACGTGAGATGCTCGTCCGAAACGGGGCCTACACCATTCTGCGACAGGTACTCGATGTCGGGTTCTTCCACGCCGATCCGCATCCGGGAAACTTGTTTCTGATGGACGATGGACGGCTGTGCTTCATTGACTGCGGCATGGCCGGTCGCGTGGATCGTGAGACGGTGACGGATCTGGCCAATCTGATTCACGGGATCGCCTCGAGCGATATAGACAAGTTCTATGAGGCCTTTCTCGCTCTCGGCCAAGTCGATGAAGATCAGGTGGATCCCAGATCGTTGCGACGAGATCTGCATGACTTCCTCGACCAGTTCACAGGGGTGTCCTTCGAACGGCTCGACATGGCCTCCATGTTGCGGGCCTTTACGGATGGCCTTCGGAAGCACCGGCTTCAATGTCCTGCCGACATCGTGCTCATGATCAAGGCCCTGACTACGATCGAAGGCGTGGCAGAGGAGATCGATCCTGAGTTCGATCTTTTGGGGTTTGCCCGCCCACATGTTGAAAAGTTGGTCAAGCAGCAATACTCGTTCAAGGTCATCAAGGGTCGATTCAAACGCAATGCCGGGAAGTGGCTGACCTTGTCGGAGCGGATGCCTGGTCGATTGACGACGATTCTCGATCGGCTCGGCGGCAACAAGTTCAAGATCGGACTCGACGTCGATGGATTCCAAACGCTCGAACGAACGGTCTTCCACTCAAGCCGCCAGTTGTCCTATTCCATTCTGGTCGCGGCGATGATCATGGCGTCCTCCGTGCTGGTCCTGGCTTCGTCGGCGGGGAAGACTTCCGCACTGGGCTGGATCGGCTTCATTGGATTCCTCGTATCCTTCATCTTCGCATTCCTGATCCTGCTTGAGAATCTCTGGACGAAGCTCAGGCGGAAGAAGGATCGCTGAATCTGGCGGCAACGCCGCGATCCCACCGTTCGTGGTAGCGGGCGATGTCCAGATTGCGGAAGGACGAGCGGCACCGGTAACACTCCAGTGTCTCCGGCGAGAGGAAGAGGATGGCGATGTCCAGCGTCAGGACGATGAGCATGGCGATGAACACAGGCCATCCGGTCGCGAGGCCGAGTATGCCGCCGAGGCCAAGCGCCAGCGCGAGTACTGCGATAAATCCGGTGATTTGCGGAAACCGGCGGTGTCGGTAGAGCGTGTCGCCTCCGCAGGAGAGGCATCGCCGCAGGTGTCCTTCGTCATCTTGGGATCGCTCCCAGTCGAGGAAAACCACGCGGCCGAGATCGGTTTCCACCTTGGACGGTGTTTCAGCGGGGACCAGTTCGATGGTGCCGAGTTGCTCGTGGTTGAGGTTGCGTAGAATGACCCGCATAGGAGCGATGGTATCTCCACCAGCCGATTGACCGGGGCGGCTCCAGAGCCGACACTTCCAATCATGCACCAACTGCTGCGAGGGAAATTTATCGCGTTCGAGGGCCCTGACGGGTCCGGAAAGTCTACTCAGATGGCCCGGTTTGCAGCCTTCGCCAGAGCTGGAGGCCTTGGCGTAGTCGAGGTTCGCGAACCCGGCGGCACGTCGGTTGGCGAGCAGATTCGGCAGGTGCTGCTCGATCCAACCAATACCGACATGACCGTGCGGTGCGAGATGATGCTGTATATGGCGAGTCGCTCGCAACTGGTTGAACAATTTGTGGCACCAGCACTGGCCCGCGGTGATTTGGTGCTCGCGGATCGCTTTGTCGCCTCCACCTGCGCATATCAAGGCATGGCGGGCGGACTTCCCATGCAGGAGATCATGGAGGTCGCTGCCGTGGCCACCGGGCACCGCATGCCCGATCTCAATGTCATCTTCGACGTCGATGAGGCCACTGCTGCGAAACGACTGAATCCCCTGCTCGACCGCATGGAGCAAAAGGGGGCTGAGTTCCATCGCCGCGTCCGCAGCGGCTACCACCAACTTGCCAAGCGTGATCCAGACCATGTTCTGCTCATCGATGCGACCGGGGACGAGGATTCGGTGCATCGGACGGCGATGGATGCGATCGAGAAGAAACTGTCCGGATCACTCGCAGGCAACATCTGACTGCCACGGCTCACCTGTGGCGGAGAGCAGCGAGCGGACGACCTCAGCCGGCTCATTCGTCTTCTCCAGAATCCGCCGCTGCATCTGGGCACCCGTGCCGCTTTGCAGGATCTCCTCACAGTAGCCCAGTTCGGTGGCGCAG
>DOVP01000285.1 GCA_003520025.1 Phycisphaerales bacterium | reverse complement strand
GACGCCGACGAGCAATACCAGCCACTTGGGAACTTGGCGGGCGAACTGCTCCTTGGTGGCATTCTTGATGTCACTCTCTTGCGGTTCGGAATCAACCAGCGGTTCCGAGGCTTCCGTGGCGGACTGTGATCGTTGCTGCCTAATGCCGTAGGCATAGAGGCCAACAAAGGCGGCGATCGCCAGCAGGATTGAAATGAGTATCCAATCGCCAGACCGAGCCATGACAAGGTCCAGAGCGAAAATTCCAAGGCCGATCAGCAGGATCGGGCCACCCTTGGCTCCCTTTGTGAAGCCGAGTGCGACCAGCCCCAACAGGCTCGTCAGGACACCTACCCACGCCAATATCCCCAACGGCGTGTCCCCCTCAGTGAGGAGGGCAGCGCTGGTGTCGAGAATCCCTGACAACTCTGACTGTGCTCGCGGGGGCGACTTGCATCCAGTGAACAGCATGCAGGCACCCAAGAAGAGCCATGGGAAGGTGATGTGTGGGCGAGTCCGAATGATGCATTGCATGAGTATGTGGTGTTCTTCAAGGGCTGTTCAAGAGACGTGTAGCGCATTGGAACAGGTGCCCCGTGGAGGGTCAACACCGCGAGAGGTACGCGTAGTTTTAGGACTCACAGGTCGAGATAAGGCGCCCGCGTGGTCGTGAACGGTTCTCGCATCCGAGATTCAAGACGGTTCTTCAGCGTGGCGAGTGTCTCGGCATGTGCCGGATCACTGGCGAGGTTGTGCACTTCGTCCGGATCGGCCTGCAAGTCGAAGAGTTCCCAGTGATCGAGATCCGGAAAGTGCATGAGTTTCCAGCGATCGGTGCGGATGCCGACGTGTGCTGCGACCGCGTGGGGCATGGGCTCGTAGTACTCGTAGAAGACGGCGTCTCGCCACTCTGGCTGCTCGCCGGTGAGCAGCGGCACCATGCTCACGCCTTCCATCGGTCTGGTATCCGCCGGTGACTCGGCGCCGCAGAGTTCGAGAAAGGTCGGCGCGAAGTCGAGGTTCTGGACGAGTTGCCCGACGCGTGTGCCCGGCTCGATGACACCCGGCCATCGCATGAGCAGCGGCACGCGAAGAGACGGCTCGTACATGAAGCGCTTGTCATACCAGCCGTGCTCACCCAGAAAGAAACCCTGGTCGCTGGTGTAGATGACGAGGGTGTCGTCTGCGATGCCTTCGTCATCCAACCAATCCAGCACGCGACCGACGTTGTCATCGACCGAAGCGATGCAGCGAAGGTAGTCCTTGATGTAGCGCTGATAGCGCAGGTGGGTTCGGGCTGCGGCTGCGTCCGCAGGGTCGTCCAGTTTCTCAATTCGCTCCATGGCGGCTGCGTAGTCGGCGTTGCGAGATTCGTAGGCCGCAGCCCAAGCGGCTCGCTGCTCGGGCGAGAGTCGAGCAAGCACGTCGTGCATCCATTTGTCGGGTCCGCTCTTCTGGACATCACCGTGCTGCTCGTCGATCTTCAGGTCGTAGAAGTCGAAGGTGTGATCGGCGATCGTCATTTCCTGCTGCTGAGCGGCGAGCCGGTCATCCCAAGTATCCAGAAGGGTGGCGGGCGGAGGGACATCGACGTCTTCGAAACTGTGAAGGTGATCCGGACCTGGCATCCAGTTCCGGTGCGGCGCCTTGTGCTGGAGCATGAGCATGAAGGGCTGGTCCGAATCGCGCTGCTTCTCCAACCACTCGAGGGCGAGATCGGTCGTGATGTCGGTGACGTAGCCATTGATACGCCGCGTGCCGGCAGCTGAGCGAAAGTCGGGCGCGTAGTAATGACCTTGCCCGGGAAGAACCTCCCAGTGATCAAAACCCACCGGGTCGCTTCGCAGGTGCCACTTGCCGATCATGGCGGTTTGGTAGCCGACCTCTTGGAGCATGGATGGGAAGGTGGGGATGGTCGGGTCGAGCTGCGTGGCATTGTCGATGATGCCGTTGTGGTGGCTGTTGAGGCCGGTCAGCAGGACGGCCCGCGCCGGAGCGCAGATGCTGTTGGTACAGAATGCATTCTCGAAGATCGCGCCCTCGGTGGCGAGGCGATCGATGTGTGGCGTCTGTGTAATCGTCGATCCATGGGCGCTGACCGCCTCTGCAGAGTGATCATCGCTGTAGATGAAGATGATGTTCGGCTTCGTGCGCGCCTGCGTAGAAGCATCTGGCACGGTGACGGACTGGCCTGTTTCGATGTTGACCGAGGTCTGCACATCGCTTTCTTCGATCCACTGCCGCATACGATCGAGCATGTCGGCCGTGACACGCGGGCGATCACTTGCAAGGTCATGCTGTTCGCCGATGTCGCTGGCGAGGTCGTAGAGTTCGACCCGCGGCCCATCGTGAAAGAGGATGAGTTTCCAGTCGCCGTGGCGGATCGAGGTGAAGGGCTCGATGCCCGGACCCTCGGCGTGTACCTGATGCGGTTGATTCCAACCGATCGTCCGCGAAGGTTGCGGTCCGCCGCGCAGCGCATCTCGCAGGTCGAGCCCGTCAACGGCATGGTCGGCCGGCGGATCGATGCCCGCAGCGGCCAGCAGCGTGGGATACAGGTCGTGCGTCACCACCGTGGCATCCAGTCGACTTCCGGGGGTGGTCAATCCGGGCCAGCGGACAATCCACGGCACGCGTGTGCCGCCCTCATACGCTGCCGACTTGCCGCTTCGCAGCGGGGCGTTGCGATTCTTCGGCCGGCCTGCCCGTCCCGACACGCCGCCGTTGTCGCTGGTGAAGATCACAATCGTGTTTTCTGCGATGCCGTTGGCGTCGAGCCGCGACAGCAGATCGCCAACCGCGTTGTCGACCGACTCGACCATGGTGGCATACGCCGCTTCACGCCCTGAGAGATCGGGATAGTGTTCGAGCAGTCGCTCGTTCGCCATGACCGGTGTGTGCACGGCGTAGGGCGCAAAGTTCATGAAGAAGGGCGTGCCATCTTCGGCGGCGCGGTCGATCTCGGCGCACGCCCGCTCGCTGAGAGCTTCGGTGAGGAAGATGTCCTTGCCGTGGTACGCCTCGAGTCCGGGTACGTCCCACACCCGTTTCTTTCCTGGCTTGTTCTGTCTTCCGGCATGGCTGAAGTCATGCGTGCCGAGATACGAAGATGGTGCTCCGCTGCCATGTCCGGCGATGTTCACCTCGAAGCCAAGCTTCCGAGGATCGCTTCCGGGGGTGCCATGGGCGCCGAAGTGCGCTTTGCCGACGTGAATCGTCCGGTAGCCCTTGCCTCGAAGCAGTTCGGTCAGGTTCGCAGAAGATGGCTGAAGGCCATTGATATTCCAGTCGGGAACTCGAAGCCGAGGATGCTTGCCCGAGTTGTCCTTGTCCTGATGCAGCGTCCAGAATGTCGTGTGGTGTCGGCCGGGTGTCTGCCCGGTGAGCAAACTCACCCGCGAGGGTGTACAGACCGGTCCGCTGGCATAGCCACTCGTGAGCACGGCGCCGTCGGCGGCGAGTTGTTCAATATTCGGCGTCCGCCATGCCGTGTTCTGCGGAGTTGCCTCGGCGAGCATGGGCACGCCGGTGTCCTGCCAGCCCAGGTCATCGACGTGGATCAGCAGGATGTTCGGCGGGGCGGCGACGGCAGCCAGTGCAAGCAGCGGTGTGAGCATTGGATGATGGTACTGCCAGCACGTGGACTGGCCGGTTGGAGTTGGGCCGGCATTTATCCTTTTGGGATCAACCCGCGAAAGCGCCGAGCGTGATCAGAAGATCATCAACGTCGACATCGCCATCATCATCGAGATCTCCGGGACACGACCCTGCGCAGGAACCGAAATCGGCGAGAATCAGCAGTATGTCTTCGATATTGACGATGCCATCCCCGTCCACGTCGCCCACTACCGAGACATCATGCCACCACCGATCTGCTGGGATGACCTGCTTGGCCAATCCGCCACCTTCGATACGCGCAATCACGCCAGCGCCTCCGCCGCGTTCAAAGAACTCGACACGCACTCGATGCAGCCCCGCTGCGAGCAGAATCTGGCCAGCCTCCTCGTGCATCCCATGAAGTCCATCGTTGTCGACGACCATCTCGTCCCCGACGTACAGGCGTGAACCATCATCCGACTCGACGTAGAGGGTGTAATTCGTCGTGATCGGCACTTCGATCAATCCCTCGAACACCGCGCCGACATCATCTGAGAGTCCCGATCCGGCAAATACGCCGTTGGTCGATGCAAGGTTGATATCCGCCAGGACTTCTTCGCCGATCGGTGTCAGTGTGTCGAAGTCAGGCAGCGCGCTCAGCGCATCGAGGTCGTAGTACTGCACCATGGTGCCGGAAGCGACGGAGGTTGGCGAGTCCGCCGGCTTGGGCAAGATGAAGTGCACCAGAACGCCCCCGCGGTCATCCTGACCGCTGCCATCAATGATGTCGTAGAGGAACCCGTCAAGGCTGATGGATTCAGCAGGCGGCGTGTACCGCAAGACACCGCTTTCGCCCCCAATCAACTCGATGGTGCCGCCATAGTTGCTGGTCGTATCGTGATCGATGATGGTCGGTTCCGAGCAGTCATTGACGTAGTCGTTGAGAAGCACATCGATGTCGATCGACTCGCCCAAGACAGCCTGGACGTCATCAAGGTTGGCAACGGGCGGACTGCCATCACCACCGAGTTCGCACGAGATCCCCGCTATGTAGTTCTCGATCGTCGTTTGGACGGTTGGATGGAAATCCATCACCATGTTGGACATGCCGCCACTGCAGAGATGACAGTAACTCATGATGGTGCCGCCCCACGCGGCGCTGCAATCATTGTTGCCACATCCATCGATGGGGGGGTTGTAGTCGTGCGTATGGAGCGTGCCGCAGTTGTGCCCGGTCTCGTGGGCCACAACCATCAGATCCCAGTTGTTGTTGCTGTGGTCCTCGATGGGCAGTGGGAACGAACCGGAAAGATTGCCTGATACCGCGTATCCGCTGCCTGTGCAGACGACACCGACGTACGCCACCCCGCCACCAAGACCCTGCCCGCTGAGCATGTGCGCCAAATGCCGATCGACATGGTCCATGGAACTGTTCCAGTAGCTGGCGAACTCTGAGAGCCGCGCGCCAGAGTCCCCGGTAGTCCATGGATCGGAAGACGTGTCCCACAGCCTGAGATAACAGATCTGCACTGCGAAGTCGACGTCTTCGAGATAGATGCTCGAGACAGCGCCAATCAGCGTCCCGGCATACTCGCCGCTGGCTTCGGTATTACCACCGAACAAACTGGTGAACTGCCAGTCGGTCTCGATCGCCATCCTCAGGCTCGGCGGACAATCGATGCCACGACTTCGCGTGCCGGAGAGTGGTTCTGGCCACGCGGTGGTGAGCGTGGGTGTCTGGCAGGTGGACTCGATCCAGCGCATGTCGGCCGGGTCAATCGTGTTGAGATCGTAGATGGCCGTCCACCGCCCATCAGGCGGCTGCGCGAGAACCCACTTGGCCTGACCATCTTCGACGTACCCATTGACTGAAGACGGGCCGATCGCAAGGAATGCTTCGGCACGCTCATCGCCGGTTACGTGGCCACGGAAAACCGCCAACGTCGGTTGCGGCACTTCATGCTCGACGATGCGGCCACCTTCGATCTTCGCCACGACGACTTTCGCGTCCTTGGTAAAGACCTCGAATCGTTCAAGTTCGAGCGACAGTGGTTCACGCTGGCCGGTCGGCAGCGAGATGGTGCAGCGATCGCCAATGTTGATCTCCGCCACCAGATCGCGATCGATCGCGATCGCCACGCCTCCGAAGGCCGTGACCTCTGCCGGCTGCGAGGGGGCTTCCTGCGCCAACGGAGCCGCGCCGAGCGATGCAATGACACCAAGCAGACCTGCGATCATGGCCAGAAGCTCCTCTCTCCGATGCTGCGTCGTGGGGCAGACGTATGCCGACTCCTGAGCCTACACGCTTGGTCGGACATGAGCAATATCGAATAAGCAA
>DOVP01000066.1 GCA_003520025.1 Phycisphaerales bacterium | reverse complement strand
TCTTCAAGGCACTCCGGTGCTTAGGGAACTGCAGAAACCAGCCAATCCGTGATTCCCTAACTCCCACCAATCAAACCACACACTCGCCCCCTCTGCACATCGCAGGGGGGGTCGTTCTTTGGTTCCTCTACACTGCATCAAACCATCTTCAAGGTGATTCAAGAAGCAATGTGCGAACAGCCACACGAGGAACTCGTATGCAATCATCGCCATCAACCGATGACCCACTCAGCGGGATCGCCTTCCGATCCGATCTGACAGGAGTCGAGGCCGAGCACCTGACTGGCTTCTTCGTCGGCTGGCCCGATCCTCCGGAGACGCACCGACACCTTGCGATTCTGGCTGGCAGCCACGCGGTTGAGGTTGCTGTGGACGAGTCGACTGGTCAAGTCGTGGGCTTCATCAATGCGATCTCAGACGGAATCCTGGCCGCCTACATCCCACTGCTTGAGGTGCTTCCGGCGTATCAGGGCCGGGGGATTGCCAGAACACTGATCGAACGGTTGCTCGCTCGTTACGCCGATCTCTACATGATCGATCTTTGCTGTGATGAAAATGTGGCGCCTGTGTATGAGTCTCGGGGGTTCCAGAGAGCGTTGTGCATGGCGAGGCGAAACTTCGATCGGCAGTCGGCGGAGGCGGTCAGCCCTTGAGGCGGGACCTTCGATATCATGTCTCGCTTCCCGGGCCAGACAGGCCCCCAATCAGGAGATCGAGATGAAGATGTTTGCTGTGCTTGCTGTGACTGCCTTGGTGGGTGTTGGGTGTCAGTCCGGACCGAAGCCCGCGCCAGGAATGGTCAATGCGGGATGCCCGTTTACTGGGAGCCCGGTTGGAGAGGGCGCGGCGACGGCCGAGTTTGAGGGGAAAACGGTCGGGTTCTGCTGCCCGGGGTGCAAGGTTCGATGGGATGGCTGGTCGGAGGAGCAGAAAACCCAGTTTGTGAATGCTCAGTAGGGGAAATGCGGGTGGAGTGGGGGATCGCGGCGGCTTTTGGGCCGCCGCTCTGTTTTGAGGCTCTTATGGGTCCAAAAACAATCACCTCCAAGCCGCGAAGCTTGGAGGTGACGGAAGAGAAGAGAAGGAAGTCTGTATCCGGAAGGGGCGAACGCGGACAGCCGCCGTCTTCTTTATCGGATCTCATCCACCCCCAACCTTGAAACTAACTCGATTTTCCTTGGCATGTTTTTCGGATCACCGTGTCACAGATCCTCCACGCTTCGTACACCTTCGGCTGGGGATAGGTCTGGAAACTTCGCTGTGGCAACGAGTTCCCTGTCGCGAGGTATGCCTGTGGAGTGGTGGGGTGTTGTAGAGTTGATTCATATGGTCTCGGCGGGCAATGACTTGTCGCTTTCGTAGGCGATATGTTGATCGGATGTGCATGATCTTGGCTTCTGTTCACGCAGGAGGGAGACTTTGATGGGAATCCTGTTGGCCCTTGATGCTGGTACGAGCAGTTGCCGAACGGTGGCCTTCGATCTTACAGGTCGCCCGCAATCGCAATCGCAGCAGGAGCTTACGCAGCACTATCCTCGCGCTGGTTGGGTGGAGCACGATCCGCTTGAGATCCGGGACCTTCAGATGCAGACGCTTCGCGCGGTGCTGCAGGATCTGGGCGATCGGGCCAGCGAGGTGGTGGGGGTGGGCATCACGAACCAGCGGGAAACGATCGTCGTATGGGACCTCGCGACCGGTGAGCCAATCTACAACGCGATCGTTTGGCAGGATCGCCGAACCACCGAAGCGATGGCTGCATTACACGCCGAGACGGGCGTAGCCGAGATGGTGCAGCAGCGGACTGGGTTGGTGCTTGACCCCTACTTCTCGGCCAGCAAACTCAAGTGGGTGCTGGATCATGTGAACGGAGCGCGGGCCGCTGCAGCGGCGGGAAAACTCGCGTTCGGTACCGTCGAGTGTTGGTTGTTGTGGAGTTTGACCGGGGGGCAACGGCATGCGACTGACGTGAGTAATGCCGCGCGGACCATGCTGTACGACATCGATCGCATGTGCTGGGATGACCAGTTGCTGGCGATGTTCAATATTCCCGCGGCCATGCTTCCAGAAGTGGTTCCATGCAGCGGCGTGTTTGGAGAGATTGACGGACTCGGCGGCATCGCGGTACATGGCATGATCGGTGATCAGCAGTCGGCTCTGTTTGGGCAGGGTTGCCTCTCCGCGGGAGAAGCGAAGACGACCTACGGAACCGGCTGCTTCCTGTTGATGAATACGGGCGAGTGTCGTGCGGAGAGTTCGCACGGTTTGCTCTCTACCATCGCGTGGCAGTTCGGCGGCGGCGAGGTGCAGTACGCGCTGGAGGGGAGCGTCTTCATGGGTGGCGCCTCGATCCAATGGCTTCGTGATGGACTGAAGATCATCGACACGGCAGCCGATGTCAACCCGCTCGCAGGTTCGGTTCCGGACGCCGGGGGCGTGGTACTTGTGCCGGCATTTGCAGGACTCGGCGCACCTGAGTGGGACGCATGGGGCCGCGCTGCGATTTTCGGAATGACTCGTGGTACAACCGATGCGCACATCGCCCGAGCGACGCTCGAAGGAATCGCCTTCAGTGTCCATGATGTGCTGGCCGCCATGGAGGAGGATTCCGGCGTGTCGCTTCGGGAACTTCGAGTCGATGGCGGGGCGGCGGCGAGCGACTTGCTCATGCAGATACAGGCGGATGTCTTGAACACGGCCGTGCTTCGCCCACAGATGCTTGAGACCACGGCCTGGGGCGCGGCGGCCATGGCCGGACTTGGCTCAGGCGTGTACACCTCGGTGGACGAGATTGCGCGGCACTGGACCGTCGATCGACGTTTCGAGCCGGCAGTGGATGCTGATCATCGCGCCGCGAAACTGCGATCGTGGCAACGGGCGGTGGATCGTGTACGGGGCTGGGCCAAGGAGGATGACATTGAAACGCAATGAGATCTTGGCAGCCGAGGCGAATGGACCATTCGATGTGATCGTGATCGGCGGAGGAGCAACAGGACTCGGTGTCGCGGTGGACGCGGTGTCACGCGGATACCACACTCTGCTGCTTGAGCAGGCCGATTTCGCCAAGGGTACGAGCAGCCGCTCGACCAAACTGGTGCACGGTGGCGTGCGGTATCTCCAGCAGGGCAATATCTCGCTGGTGCGAGAGGCACTGCACGAGCGGGGCATCATGTACCGCAACGCGCCGCATCTGGTGACCAACCTCGCTTTCATCGTGCCTCGGTACAAGTGGTGGGAGGGGCCGTTCTATGGGATCGGACTCAAACTCTATGACCTGCTTGCAGGGAAACTCAATTTGGAGAAGTCCCGCAGTCTGAGCCCGGAAGAGACGCTTGCGTGCATTCCGAATCTGGAGGCGGACGGACTCGATGGCGGGACGGAGTACCACGACGGCCAATTTGATGATGCGAGAATGTGCGTGACGTTGATGCGAACGGCGACGGATCTCGGGGCGGTCATCGTGAACTATGCGGAGGTAACGGAACTGCTGCATGATGAAGATGGACATGTGTGCGGGGTTGGGTTCAAGGATGTGGAGTCGGATGATCGTGTGGAGGTTCGGGGCGATGTCGTCGTCAATGCGGCGGGTGTTTTCTCCAACAGCGTGCGACGGATGGATGATCCGGAGGCCGAGTCGGTCGTTGAGCCGAGTCGCGGTGTGCATCTCGTGCTGGATCAGTCGTTCTTGGCGGGCGACACTGCCATCATGGTTCCCCATACCGATGACGGTCGCATCCTCTTCGTGATTCCATGGCACGAGCGGTGTCTGGTCGGCACGACGGATGAGCACGCTCCCGAGCCCGTGCTTGAACCACGGGCGACGGACGAGGAAGTGGAGTTCATTCTTCGCAACGCGGCGCGGTATCTACAGCGAGATCCGACGTGGGATGATGTACTGAGTGTGTTTGCCGGTCTGCGACCGCTTGTGCGGCACGAGGGGCAAGCGACCAAGAAGATCTCACGTGAGCACGAGGTGCTGGTATCGCCGAGCGGTTTGGTAAGCATCGTCGGCGGCAAGTGGACGACGTATCGAAAGATGGCGGAGGATGTGATGGATCACGCCATCGATATCGGTGGACTGGAGCGGCGAGCGTGTGTGACCGATGACCTGCATTTGCGAGGGTGGCTGGATCGCGAGGATCCGGCGATGCCGCAGGAGAACTGGCTGCGGGTCTACGGGTTGGATGCCGTGGAAGTGGTGGGTGTGTGTGATGAGGTGGAGCGAGGGCATGAACTGTTGCACCAGCGGCTGCCGTATCCGCGGGGCGCAGTTGTCCATGCGGCGCGGTTCGAGCAGGCGCGAAGTGTCGAGGATGTGCTGGCGCGGCGGACTCGGGCGCTGCTGCTCGATGCTCGGGCCGCTGGGGAGTGCGCGCAGGATGTGGCGGAACTGCTTGCTGGGGAGTTGGGACAGGATGAGGATTGGGTTGTGGAGGGGGTTGCGGCGTTCCAAGAGTTGGCTGCTGGGTATATGGGGTCAGATTCCAGTACCTGAACCCGGGCAGGATTTGGCTATTGGGCCGGAAGAACCCAATGACTTGGAAGTCTGTGAAAGCACCCCGGGCAGGATTCGAACCTACGACCTGAGCTTTAGGAAAGCCCTGCTCTATCCAACTGAGCTACCGGGGCCAAGGGGCCCGTCATGGTAGCACCACAGATGCCGCACTCAGGCGCATCGGCGAGTGGATTGCAGACGCTCGAAGGTCATGTCGATGAAGGCGGTGGCGATATCGGGGTCGAATTGACTGCCCGCGCATCGACGGATCTCTGCCAGTGAGAGGAACTCCGGGCGGCGCCGCTCATAGGCGCGCATGGCGGTGATCGCGTCCCATGTGTCTACGACCGCGATGATGCGGGCTTCGATGGGGATCTCGGTGCCAGCCAGACCTTGCGGGTATCCGTCCCCATCCCACCGTTCATGGTGGGCGTGGACGATGTCGATGATGTCAGCGAAGGCAGGCTCATCACCGAGGATTCTGGCGCCTGCCGCAGCATGCCGCTTGATCTCCGTGTACTCCTCGTCGCTCAGCCGGCCCGGCTTCCGCAGGATCGTGCGCCGGGTGACGAGTTTGCCGATGTCATGCAGGAAGGCTGCGAGTCGAAGCCGATTCAACGTGATCGCGGGAAGTCCGAGCCATTCTCCCAGTGTGGTTGCCGCAGCAGCGACGCGGCGGCAGTGGCGCGCGGATGCAGCGTCCCATTCGTTGAGTCGCTCAAGCAGCACGATCGCTTCGGGGGGGAGGCCGGTTCCATCATCGAGCGGGCACACGGCCTGGAGCGATGTGTCCGGATCGGGGACGGTCACGATGGGCGTAGGGAATCGCAGGTTCATGCGGGGAACTCCTGGGGGGATCTGGGGGGAGAAGCCCTGAGAAATGGGGATCTTTCGGCTTCTATGAGGTGTGAAATGCGTTTGAAGGTTGACATGGGGGGTCTGCGCTGCGGATACTGGCTCGCAGCGGGTATGAAAATGAAAGGGGATTATGGGCTCACCACACACACCGGAAGACAAGCTTCAGGACGTCGATCACCAGCTCGACGCCACATTGGCGGACGGCCCCGTGTTCGATCTCGACGATACCCGGATGGTCGATACTGCAGACGAGGAGTTCGAACGACTGATCCTCGAGAATCAGCTCGAAGAATCGGACGCGTCCGCACCCGGACTGGAGATCGTGTCGCCCGAGCCCACGGCCGGATCGACTGAG
>DOVP01000297.1:3563-6332 GCA_003520025.1 Phycisphaerales bacterium | reverse complement strand
CCCACCAAGCCCAAGCCAGCCATCACAGCGAGCAGCACGATCAAGGTGCTCAGGGCATCGCCAAGCAGCGGCGCCAACCGCTGTTGCCGCCCATCGCCACCATCTTCGGATGCCAACACCGCCATCTGTCCGAACCAACCGAGATCTTTCTGCAGCTCCTCGATCACGGCCTCGCTGGCCGTTCCGGCGAATACGCGGTCCAATTCATCTATGACCCGCCCCTGAAACTCGGTTGGCTCAAGGTCACGCCCGGCAAGTCCCTGCTGCACCTCTATCACAATCGCCCGGCCAGCCTCCGGCCCGTTGATGGCCGCCGCAACAGCGGCGAGCCGCAGGCGGCGGCCTGGCGCATTTGAAAGATCAATCTCAGCAAGGGCCGCCATGCCGCTGCCCGGAACCAATGCTTCCTGAGCAAGGACAAGCCGGGCTTCCATCTTCAACATCTGATCGCCGCCGCCACGCTTCGGCGGCACCCCCGCATCCGGCGGCATGGCTGCCAGCACCATCAGGAGCCCCGTCGTCGCCACGATGACCAGCCACGACAGGACCGTCAGGGGTCTTCGCGGGCCCCGCAATCTGCTTGCCCACTGGCTCATGGTGAGCAGGGTAGCCGCTGCGGGGGCCGGCAAAGGAGGCCTTCCACGTCCGTGAAACCTTGACACCCACAGTGGGTGCGGTATCCTCCTCGGTTCGCTGTGGTTCGCCACAGCCGTCTTGTTGTATTCCAGCATCGCTTCGGCCTCGAGTCCCTGCCGGAGCGGCCTGAGATCCTTTGGAGAGTCCGCATCATGCCCCGTCAGACGACCTTCCTGAAGCCCGGCGAAGCCAACACGGCTTGGCGTCATGTTGATGCCGACGGACAAGTGCTTGGCCGCATGGCGGTGGAAATTGCCCGGGTGCTGATGGGCAAACATCGGCCCGACTGGACACCGCATGTCGACTGCGGTGACCACGTCATCGTGACCAACGCCTCCAAGATCGTGCTGACCGGTCGCAAAGCCGAGCAGCGCATGGTGAAGTCCTACTCTGGCTACCCCGGCGGGCTGAAACTTCGCTCGGTCGGTTCGGTGATGGCCAAGCATCCCGAGCGGATCGTTGAGCAAGCCGTGCGTCGCATGCTGCCCAAGACACGACTCGGCCGCCAGATGTTCAAGAAACTCAAGGTCTACGCAGGTAGCGAACACCCGCACGCCGCTCAGGCCACTACGCCACTGATCGGCTGACCCCAATAGAACCGGACGCTCCAGTCCAACGAGAAACGACACGATGACCGAGGATCTCCCCAACACCGACGCTCCCACCGAGGCCGTCGCCACGATCGAAGCGATTGAATCGCTTGTGGCCGAATCGCCCACGACCGAACCGGCAGTCGCCCTTGCGGCCACGCCCACAGCAGGTGGTTGGTTCTGGGGAACCGGGCGTCGGAAGGCTTCGGTCGCCCGTGTGCGTATTCGGCCGGGGAAGGGTGAGTTCAAGGTCAATGGCCGGGACATGACCGACTTCTTCAATGAAGAGCGGGATCACAAGAACATCCGGGCGGTCCTCGAGGCTACCAACACCGCCGGCGGTGTCGAAGTGCAGGCCAAAGTGCACGGCGGCGGATTTTCCGGCCAGGCTGGCGCGATCATCCTCGGCCTCGGCCGGGCGCTGATGCGGTATGACGGCTCGCTGGAGCCCACGCTGCGTAACAGCGGCTTCCTGACCCGTGATCCACGGAAGGTCGAGCGGAAGAAGCCCGGTCAGCCCGGCGCCCGCAAGCGGTTCCAGTTCTCCAAACGTTGAGCCTACGCTCGAGTCCCTTCAGGATGTCTTCTTCGGCCTGACGAGCGATCGCTGCGCGGCGGACCAAGCCCGGGCGAGGGCCGAGGTCTTGCAGCCTTTCATGTCGGCCACTTCCTGGAGCGTCCATGGCCGCGCTCCCCCGAAGCCCCAACGCAAGATGCACAGTTCGCGATGCTCCGCCGGCAACGTGCCGAGGCGGGCTTCCCACTCCGGGTCTGGCAACACATCTCGCCACATTTCACCCCACCACATCGGAACAGAAGGAACTTCACTCAGCCGCGGAAGTGCCCGATCAGCTCTCGGTGGATCCATACCTGCCAAGTACAAAGCAACCGCAGCCCTCGCTCGCGCCGCAAGCCGATCGGCCTCCGCGGCTGGCTGATGGACGATGACCTCACGCAGCGTTTCGATACCCCGTCGCAGTACGGCTCGCTGCATCTCAGGTGACAATTCCAGAGGCGGACGCCCACACCACTGCTCGACGGTGTTCCGCAGCACTGGGGCGAGGGAGCCGAGCAATTGCCAGCGAAGCTGACACATCCACCGCAAATCGGTCTCGGCCCGGTCCAGTTGCCCCGCCGTGGGCTGGGCTGGGGCATCCTGTATTACCGCACCAAAGCGTCGCCGAAGTACGTGCATCGCGAGCAAGGACGCTTCCAGTGAGCCCACGTCCACGCTCGATTCGGTGAATGAAAGACATGCATTCCAAGCTGCCAACCCTGCCTGAATACACATCGGAGACAACGCCTGCTCATCGAGTACATCATGATCAACTTCCGGAGGCGGTAATTCGGCATGAATCTCGATGAGTCGCTGTCTCCGGAGTCGCAACAATGCACGATGAAGTGAGGGCACGCCGATATTGAGATGCGCCGCAACCCTCGCCGGAGCCACTCCGCGGCGGATGGCACGCTGAGCAAGCCGTTTGTCGCGCGGCGAAAGCCTTGCTTGCATGGGAAACACGACATCACCCCGCGCCGCTGCTCG
>DOVP01000297.1:0-3155 GCA_003520025.1 Phycisphaerales bacterium | reverse complement strand
TGTGGTCGCTTCGGGAAGGGCTTTTGCGGCTTCGAGAATTGCGGCGGTGCTCGACCGGCTGCCGACGAGCGGGTGGGACTTCCCGATCAACTCCGACCACTGATTGCGAAACCACTCCAATGATTCCATCCGACAGGCCAGCCGAAGGTGGCCATCGCTGCACTGCACATATCGCATCGCCAAACCGCGCCGCCGCAGGCGCACCAGTGTCCGCCGGGAGATACCAAGGACCTTCGCAGTCCCGTCGAGCAGCACGGACTCGTCATTGTCCAATGGCAGGGCACATCGACGGCTCACCCGCTGAATCATCGTCACCAAATCCGCCAGCAGTGCTTCGCCTGCCACGGTCTCGACAACGGTGTTTGGCTCGGGTTTCCACGCGGTCAGCCGATATGTGACGAATTCCACCGGGTAGGCGCGGTCGAGATTGATCTCGCGAATCAACGCCTCGGCCGCATCAAGCAAACGAAGGCAAGCAGATTTCGACGCCCACTCGAGTTGTCTGTGCAACTCGCCAATGATGCTGCATCGGAATGCCGCCTCGCGGCGCATTCAAAGATCCCGCGGCGGCGGCACCGGCCTGTCGGGCGCACACCCATGCTCGCGGCACTTCTCGAGAAACAATATCAATCCGTCCAGTTCGGCCGCGCCGAAGTGATATCGAATGTGATCTGTAAGGTAGTCCGATGCGTCCGAACGGGACCATCCCAGCATCGACGCCTCGCGGGCGATGATCTCCTGAAGCCGATGACGATTCAACCGGAGTTGACGATCGATCACGCGGCCCGCCCGCTCTAGGCACTCTGCTCGATCTGATCGTCCCATCCAGACGGCAAAAACGAAGGGCAGGCTCGTGTGCGACAGCCACGCCTCTCCAAGATCGACCTGTACCGGCCACGCCTCTGGGGTGAGTTCCTCTCCAACAACCTTGTCCCCGATCAGAAGTTTGGCTTCGATCGGTCGAGGGTCGTGCAGATCCACCAGTTCAACCTCGACGTTCCAGAATTCCGCAAGCAAGATGCGGAGCAGCGCCACCGACGTGTGGCTATCGGTATCGCAGTGGATCGTGCGAAGCGTGTCGATCGGTTGATGGGAGAACAATCGGACCGTTCGAGTCGCCCCGCGGCAAGCGAGCGGAGTCGACGCAAGCCACGCCACCTCGAAGGGCGCGGTCAGGAGATCGACGGACGAGCAAAGCGCCAGATCGACTTCGTCGGCAGCCAGCAGATCGATCAGCGCGCTTGGCGGCGCCGATGTGATCGACCAATTCGCAAGCGATTCAAGTCCGGCAACCAGAGGGCGGGCATTGAGAAAGCTGACGACACCGACGCGGGTCGTTTGGCCAAATGGCCTCATCATGTCCAAACCGGGCGTTGTCAGGCACGACATCTGTAAAGCGTATCGCCCCCGGGAAGACCTGACACGCCGGAGATGCGGGAAGCCATGTTCACCTGCTCTGGCTGCCTCCCCTGTGGTGGGACAAATCAGTCCGCCGAAATAACGTCGGGACCTCCACCCGCCTTCCGTTCGTACTTGCCATCACCGGCACGTTCGTATTTGGTGAACCCGAGGCGGTCGAGGTTCTTGTTGCTGAGCGATGACTTGGTCTTCATGTCGGACCACTTGCCGGCGATATTGGGAAGTGCCGGAATCCGCACGACAGGCGCCCCCGTCTCGGGATGTTTCTTCAGCGGCGGCTCGCTCATCGGCTGTACGACCTCGAAGATCTCGCCTTCGGTGCCGTCATCGGTCACAACCTGATAGATGTATGTAGGCATGAGGGGATTGTATGCCGAGTCGCCACCGACTCGCCCTCCCTCCAATCACTGGCCACAGTGGATCTCGATGAGCCGACGTTGTTTCTTGTCGAACCGTTGCTTGTTGATGACCTCGTTCTCAAACTCCATAGTTCCTTGGTTCAACACCTCGTCAATCAGTCCACGTTGCGGTCATCCATTTCGTCAGCAATGGACGGCATATCGCCGACCCGCAAACCTTCGATTGGTCGACCACGCACACTACCACCCGGCTGAAGCACCCTCTTTGCGAGGATCGCTCGCAGGACGCATCTCTCCGGTTCGCAGGACTTCGATGAGTTGGACCTTGCCGACGGTCGGCCGACGCTTCGTGGCGTGTCCCATGGCCTTCATGGCTTCGATCACGGTGTCATCGGCCCACGCCTCTTCGAACTGCACGACATCGGGCATCCACTGGTGATGCAGCCTGTCAGCGGCAAGCGCTGCTTCCGGGGACATGTCGAAGAGCAGCACGTTGAGCATGACTTGCAGCGTGCCATTGATGATGCGAGGACCGCCCGAAGCGCCCGCGAGCAGTCGAACGCGACCATCCTCCAAGACGATCGTCGGTGACATGCTTGAGAGCGGTCGCTTGCCCGGGGCTGGCGCATTGCGATCACTTTGTACGAGGCCGAAGGCATTAGCCTCACCCGGCTGCGTCGCGAAGTCGTCCATCTCGTTGTTGAGCACGATGCCCCACTGCGGGACGGCCAGCAGCGAACCGAAGAGCAAGTTGATCGTCTCAGTACAGGACACCGCCATGCCATCCGCGGTATAGACGCAGAAGTGACTCGTCCCGGCATCGTCCGGCGGCGGCAGCACGCATGCGTCGGCACTTGTCCGAGCGTGGTCGAGCGGAATCGCGGCGGCTGCAGTGTCGAGTGCGCTCGGATGCACCATATCCAGCACAGGAACTGCAACATGCGTGCCGTCGGCACCAAAACGAGCCCGATCGGCAAAGGCGCTTCGCATCGATTCGACGAGCAGATGCCACCACATCGGCGACTGGCGTGTCACCCTTGGAAGATCTTCCATGCGCCGATCAAGCATGCCCAGAATCTGCTGCATCGCAACACCACCACTACTCGGCGGCGGCATGGACAGCATCGTGTATCGATCCAGCACGACGGTGCTCGTCAATGGTTCCGCCCAATCGGCTCCATACCGATGGAGATCGCTTCGATCCAGTACACCACCCGCGTTCTGCACCGTTCTGGCAACATCGCTTGCGACGACACCTTCATAGAAAGCCGCCGGTCCGTTCACACCGATCATGTGCAGCAGCGCGGCAAGTTGTGGTTGCCGGATGACATCACCTCTCTTGAGTGACCCACCCCCGCACAGGTGATCCCATATCCA
>DOVP01000206.1 GCA_003520025.1 Phycisphaerales bacterium | reverse complement strand
GCAGTTCCGAAGCCTTGGTCCAACCCCTACCTCAAGGTCGCCGAAGAAGCCGGAATACCAATGTGCACCGAGATCTCCCTGCTCACCGACCGGCTCGATCGCCGCTGCTGTATCGGCATCACCGGAACGGCCGGCAAATCGACGACCGCTGCCATGACACATCATCTTCTGGCCGCCGCAGGACACGATGCCGTGCTTGGCGGCAACATCGGAGGGAGTCTGCTGCCACGACTGGGTGACATCGGAGCAGACACGTGGGTGGTGCTGGAACTCTCGAGCGCTCAACTCTACTGGCTCGGGCAAGGCAAGGGGTGGTCTCCATCTATTGCGGGCATCACGAACATTGCGCCGAACCATCTGGACTGGCATGGAGACATGGATCACTACCTCACATGCAAGGAATCGATCGCAAAAACACATACTCATGAGGACGTGTTGATTCGAGGCGAGCACTGTGATGCGTTGCCTGCGGACATCGAATTGCTCGTGCCGGGCGAGCACAACCGAATCAACGCAGCCATGGCGGCGGCACTCGCATCGGCCGCCACGAATGTATCGGCGGACACGCTGTATTCCTTCCGGGGGCTCCCCCACCGACTGGCCGCCGTGGAAGAGCAATCATCAAAGCGTTTCTTCGATGACTCCAAATCCACCACACCGGAGGCCACCGTGTTAGCGGTGAACTCGTTTGGCGATTCCACGCGGATTCATCTGATCGCCGGTGGATATGACAAGGGTGTGTCGCTTGCGGCGATTGCCGAACTTGCGCCAACGCTCGCTGGCCTGTACACCATCGGCGCGACCGGCGGAATGCTCTCGCAATCGGCGGGACCGACAAGTACGCCCTGCGGCACGCTCGATCGCGCGGTCGCAGCCGCGATCGCCCGCATGAGAGACGGCGATGTCCTGCTACTCAGCCCCGGTTGCGCCTCATGGGACCAATTTTCTGACTACCGCGCCCGTGGGGAGGCATTTGCGGCGTTGGTAGCAGAAGCAGTGGGACACGGGAAGGATCCAGATGCCGCTCTCGGGAGCACCATCCGCAGGAGTTGAGGTTCGCTAGAGGCCTTGAGCGATACCTGCCCCCCTACGCAACCTCCACCGCGCCGACAAGATCGCGAATGGAGTCACACCCTTGCGCCGCCACCCACTTGCGGAGTCCTTTGACGATCTTCCGAGGACGTCGTGGATCAACGAAGAGCGCGGTACCGATGCCGACGGCGGTCGCGCCCACGAGGATGAACTCGGCTGCATCCTGCCACCGCATCACGCCACCGAGACCGATGATCGGGATGCCTGCTGGTGATGCGACTTCGCGGTACACATCGGCCACCATCCGCACCGCAAACGAGTGAATGGCCGGACCGCTTGTGCCACCGGAGAAGCGACCGAGTCGTGATCGCCTTGTTTTGACGTCAATCGACATGCCCGGGACGGTGTTGATAAGGGTAAGCGCATCGGCACCTGCTTCGACCGCCACCTCGGCCGCGCGTGATGGGTGACCGAAGTCCAGCGGAAGTTTGACGATCATCGCCGTGTTCTTCAGTACCCCACGAATGTCTACGAGCAAATCTCGCAGTTTCTCCGGCGACTCGGCGAAGACCCGACCGTCGTCGGTATTCGGACACGATATGTTGACTTCCACCGCCTTGAAAAAGGTCATGGCCTGCATGGCCGCGGCGACCTGCTCGTACTCATCGATGGTTTCGCCGGCAATTGATCCGATGGCTGGAATCGGAAGATCTCGAATCTTCATCGCCACATTCGTGACGAACGCATCAAGACCCACGTTGGCAAGGCCGACCGCGTTGAGCATCCCGACCGGCAAGTCGGTCACCCGCATCGCCGGGTTGCCCTCTCGTGGCTCGAGCGTAATGGACTTGGTGGTCACGGCGCCAAGTCCGCGGAGTCGATCGACCGAGGCCAGTTCCGGACCGTACCCGGCAGTACCGGACGCCGCGATGAGCGGTGAGCCGAGGCGAATTCCGGCGAGATCGATGGACAGGTCGGGCATTGGGAGCGCAGCGTACCGCAATGGTGCCATGTACTGAGCGGCTAGGTATCGCCTCGAGGTTCAGCCGTGTGCGTTCGGATTCGCCGCTGCCCCCGGATCGGCAACTGACCGCATATCCTGCCCCCATGAGCACCATCGATGAGCGTGTTATCCAGTTCGAGAATATGGCCGCAGCCGACCCGACCAACGAGATGGCCCACTTCAGCCTTGGTTCGGCCTATTTGCAAGCAGGCAGACCGGCGGAGGCGGCGACATCCTTCGAACGATGCCTCGAACTCAATCGCGACATGAGTAAGGCCTATCAGTTGTGCGGTGAAGCCATGCTTGCGGTTGGATGGGAAGACAAGGCCGTGGCGCACCTCAACCGTGGCTACGAGGTGGCCGCCGCCAAGGGAGATCGGATGCCACAGAAGGCGATTGCCGAAACGCTGACGCGTATCGGTCGGCCGATTCCCGAGATCAGCGACGAGGCAGTTGCAAGCGCCGAAGCCTTCGCGGCAAGCGGTTCCTTCCTCTGCCAGCGGACCGGGCAGCCCGGAACCGAACTGGATGGCGCGCCCTTCAAAGGCACTGTCGGTGAGTGGATTGCTGGCAACATCAGCGCAGAAACCTGGGATCAGTGGATTCATCAAGGCACGAAGGTCATCAACGAAATGCGACTGGATCTCTCTCGCCCCGAAGATTCTGCGATGTATGACGAACACATGTATGAGTTTCTCGGGGTCCCCGAAAAAGTCAGACCCACATCCTGATCGCCAAGACTCCGCCGGTCGTCTTCCCGTCTATACAGAGCTGCGGCAACGAGGGAAGGGATCACGCCGAACCACTGAGATCAGATGCCCATGCGCTCCGACGGCCCCGGGGCGGTTCCTCAGCCAATCCGGCGGCAGTACACAGCCCATTCCACCAGCAGCACCAGCAGGGCAGCGGCGATGGCCCAGGGCCAGAGCGGCATTGGGCGAGTCCCGGACGCATTGGTTTGAATCTGCTCGCCCCCGATGGTGAGGGCTTCCGGGAGCGCAAGGTGCCCCTCGGTTTCGGCGGGGAGGCGAACCGAAATGAGCCTGCGTCCTGGCGTACCACCCTGCCACTGCACCAGCCACGGGCCGGACTCGATGACCGGACCCCAACTCACCCGGCCACCAACACGAGTGGGCCAGGTGCGACGCTCGCCGCTGGGCGAAAGGATGGTGACCTCGCTTACATCCCGCGGTACCGAGAGACTCACCGTTCCGCCCGCGTCGGTCGAAGCCGCATCGCCGCCGAGGCCGCGTCGGGTCAACCAGTCGGTTGCATCCATCAGGAAGGTCATGAAAGTCGGATCCCACGGCCACGTGCTGCTTGCCGGATCGAAACAGAGATGAACACGGCGATGTCCACTCTCTTCCCACGCCATCGCCAGCGGCCCACCCTCGCCCGAGAGCAATGCTCGCACCACCGAGTCGATCTGCACGCCCTGCGGTGACTGCGCCCACAAGTCACGTGGCGAGCCGCCCCGCAGCACCGGATGCCGCGGATCGCCGACCAGTATCGACTCGGCGGCCCGACGTCCGGACCACCGCAGATGCGTCGAGGGCAACTCCATGTCGATCGAGAGCGTTGCGACACCCGGAAGCGTCTCCGAAGTGATTTGATCGAGTACGAGCAGATCAACGCCCTCGGGAACACCCCCCGCGATAGCCTCCACGCCTCCGATCGACACATCAAGGCCCGGCAGCACCGAGAGCGCCCGCCGCATCAGTACGCGATCGTCGGTGATCAGCAACACCTTGACCGCGTCCGGCGCAGGCACCACGTCCCAGGCCACATCATCAGCAGGGAAGACATCGTCTCCAACCAGGCGCACCTCGATGAGCGACTCGCCGGGCCGCGTCACCGGCGTAAACACCACATCACGCCGTCCCGCATCGATCACGCCCGATTCATCAAGCACCGCCCCCGGGATGGTGACGTCCTCGACATGGACCGCAATGCCATCGATCGACATCTGCACTCGCTCCTCACTGGGCTCCGCGGACCAATTCCAGAGTGAGGCGAAGATCTGCACCTGATCGGGATCATCCGGAACCCGCTCGGACATGACCGACTGCACCGACCGGTTCGTCGAGTCGGCCTGCCCAACACCATGGAACATCAGCGGCGCTTCCCGCAGCGATACCTCATCGAGATCGACAAGCCCACCATCGCTGAAGAGTTCCAGCCTCGCTGGGGCTCCGGCCTTCCGGGGGTTGTCCGGGTCCGGCTCGCTCGACCACACGCGGGCAAGCGCCAAGCCCGGCTTCAGCCGCGCCGCGGTGTCGGTGACTTCCAGCCGATCGAGCGCCAAGAGAAGCGCGCGTCGGGATCCAGTAAAGGGCTGCGCCACATCCGCCGTCTCGCCGAGCGACACGATCATCGTCTGCCCGCCTGCGTCGCCAAACCATCCACCCGGATGCAATCGATCAATGGCTCCCCGCGCCGCATCGATGGCCGCTTCAAAACGAGTTCGCCCTCCGTCCCCGTCATTGGCCTGCATGGATGCCGATCGATCGATGAGCAGTACTGTCCGCCCGCCGCGGCCGGCCGCCGATTCAAACCGCGGCTGCGCCACGGCGCAGGCAAGCATGAGCAGCGCGATCAGTTGCAGCAGCAGCAACAGATTCCGCCGCAGCCGTTGAAACGGCGTATTGGCCTGTATGTCCTCGGCCGCCTCGTTCCAGAACAACGTGCTCGGCACCACCTGCCTGGCGCGTCGCAGCCGCAGGATGTACAGCAGCAAGAGCAGCGGCACAAGGATGACCAGCAGCCAGAAGGCCGTCCACGGGCTGAGCCAACTCATTGGATCAGCCCTTCCCGTCGCAACTGTCCGAGCAGCAACTCTTCGATGTCCGAGTCGCTCGAGACCGCCAAGTGCACGCCCCCGCACCGTCTTGCCGCGTCGCGGACCTGCCGCACCTGCGTATCCAACTTCGTCCGGTAGGCCGCCAGCAGCGCAGGCGTCACCGTCACTTCACGGGTACTGCCGTCTTCCGAGTCTTCCAGCCGCAGATCCCCCACCAGACCAGCGGAGCCGGGATCGAGTTCCTGCGGGCTCAGAATCTGCAAACAGTGCAGATCATCGCCGCCCCCACCGAGCAGTTGCAGGGAGGGCAACGGATCACTCGCCGCGAGAAAATCGCTCAGCACACCCGCCACACCACGGCCGCGGCGGGTGGGCGCGAGGGTGCGAATTCCTTGCTCAAGTACATCGCCAGCGGCCGGGCCGATCTCCCGATCGAGCAACCAGCGGCCGAATTCAGCCGTGCGTCCACGCCCCCGCAGATCCCGCAGGTGCTGCACACCCCCACCATCAATCGTGGCGACGCTGAGCCGATGCCGACTCGCCAGCGCGATGCTGCCGATCGTCATGGCGATACGCCGCGCAAACGTCCACTTCGAAGGATCGCCCCAGTTCATCGAGGGCGTCGCATCGAGCACGAGCAGCACGCTGAGGTCCTCTTCGTCGAGATACAACTTCAGGAAGAGCGCATCGAGCCGCGCATACACATTCCAATCCACATATCGCAGATCGTCCCCGGCCACATAGGGACGGTGGTCTGCAAAATCGATGCTGAACCCACGCCGTCTACTGCGGCGCTCGCCGTGCAACTTGCCTGCAAGCACCTTACGGGAAGTGATCTCCAGACCATCCATCGCAGCAAGCAGGGACGGGCCGAGCAGATCCTCGATGCTGCGTGGCGCTGGCGCCGGATCGACTCCGAACTCGGGCATCAGTTCATTACCTCTTCCGCGGGAGATGGAACGGCTTCGAGCAACATGTCCACAAGATCATCGGGGGTGAGGTTTCGGCCCTTGGCGGCAGGTGAAACGCTCATGCGATGCCGCAAGCACGATGGCAGTACCGCCCGCACATCGGCGCACGAAACAGCCAGCCGCCCTGCGGTGAGGGCCGCGACCTGCGAAGTGCGGCGCACGGCGATCGCGGCGCGTGGACTGCACGGCGCGATCAGCAGATCCGGCACGTCGCCGCCGATCGCGGTGTCACCCGTTCCAATGACCAACGCGGCGATCCAGTCATTCACGTGCGGCGCCAACAGAATGCGGCGGCTCAACCGGGTTGCCGCGCAGAGAAACTCCGGTGAAATACACCGTTGCGGTTCGTACACCGCCGTCCCCGTCGTGCTCCCAATGATGCGCTCAAGCGTCTGAGCCTGCGGAGGCGGCACGATGATCTTCATCATGAAGCGGTCGATCTGAGCCTCAGGCAGGCGGTGGGTGCCCTCCTGCTCGATCGGGTTCTGCGTCGCAAGCACGATGAATGGCTCGGGCAGCGGATGCGTCCTGCCCGCGACGGTGACACGCCGCTCCTCCATGGCCTCGAGCAGCGCGGACTGTGTCCGCGGCGATGCTCGGTTGATCTCGTCGGCGAGCAGCAGCCCATGAAAGATGGGACCGGGCCTGAAGATGCTCGCACGCCGGCCGCTGGCCGATTCGGCCATGACCGTCGTACCTGTGATATCCGCAGGCATGAGATCCGGCGTGAACTGCACACGCCCCATGTCCAAACCAGTCGCCGCAGCGATGGTGCGAACGAGCAGCGTCTTGCCAGTTCCAGGGACGCCCTCAAGCAGGGCATGCCCGTCGGCAAGCACACAGCACAGCACCTGATCGACCACGCTGGACTGCCCCATTACGCTGCCGGCAATTTCGGCTCGCATCGCGGCGATCCCGGCGTGCACCTGCTGCACCGAGGCGTGGACAGCCTCCATGGTGGCCGGATCGGGTTCGGGAGGCGGAATCAGGTTCATGACTCGTCGTCCTGCTCACGAAGTCTTTTGCGAACAGCCCGTAAGCGAGACATCGTGCTTTCATCCTGCGGCTCGTGCTCGCTCGGCGTGTCTTGTTCAGTCTCCGCAGGTGGTTGTGGCGAAACGGTCGCAATTGGATCCGGCCGCGACTGCGTTGCCCGCCGCGCCGCCGCCTTGGCCTTGACCTGCTTCCATGCCGTCGAAGCGGACCCCGCTGCAGCACCGCCGAGTCCAGCGGCGCGGCGTGCGAGCACCTGCCGACGTTGTTTGTCCGGGACGATGCGGCGCACGGCGATGTCGATCAAAAGCAGTACCGCAGCCAGCACTGCGAGCAGTCCCCAAATGGTTCGCTGCCCCGCGGCCGATGGAAGCCCACCCCGCTCGAACACTCGAACGAGCGCCGGATCTTCATCGATCGAAAATACCCGTCCGCCGCTTCGCTGGGCCACCTGCGCGAGCAGTACTTCGTTGCTGCGAACAGCGCGGTCCTCGTCCGGCCAGTTCTGCACAACTGCGCCCTGCACCCAGCCTTCCACTGGATCACCTGACTCGGGGCGCGTGCCGCGGTAGCGAACGCCGACAACCCAGCCACCGCCGGCACGTTCGTCTCCACCATCGACATCGCCCATGCGGAAACTGCCGCGATACTGGCCAGGCCCGATCTGCTTCAGGCTCAGCGGCGCGCTCGCGCCGCCTGGTCCCATGACGACGGCCTGCGTCTGCAAGAAGTTCAGAAAGCCCGCATCGGCGTCCATCGCTTCGACATCCACCACCACTTCGCCATCCTCGCTGTCCTGAAGCGACAGCGAGAGCAAACCATCATCTCGCGGGCGGATGAGCCACGATACGGTCCGCTCCCACAGTGGCAATTCACCCTCCCAGCCCGCCCAGTTTCGGGTCCACCGCGCACCAAGGTCGCTGGTGAACGCCACTACGCGGCCGAGCCCCTGATACGCCCATGCGTAGAGTGGATCGTCAGCCTGCTCGGTGGGAATCGCGATCGCGTCCTGCGCCAGTCCGCCCATCGCCTCGGTGAGTACATAGCCGTCGATCCCGGGAAGCGCCCCGACTGCATCGATGGCACCAGCCGGCAGCGGACCACCGCCTGGTCCTTGCCACTGCGGCGAGAAGGCACCCTCCTGCACAAGCGATCGCGAAACAACCTGCGCTTCCTGAATGAAGATGCCTGGCAAATTGGCGGGGCTCTGCACGTCGTGAAAGCGGCCGCCAGTCACCGTGGCGATGGCATTCATGCCTCGGCGATGCAACGCCGTGCCGTGACCACCCACCATCACCGTACTAACACTGACCTTGGCCGCCACATATCGGTCCAGCAGCGTCGGAGGCGGTGGGTGTGGATCGCCATCCGAGATGATGATGACATGCTTCTGCCCGGCAGACACGCCCTCCAACCCTCGGAGCGCCCGCTGCATCGCCGGCTCAAAGGATTGCATATCTCCATACTTGAGCGAGGCCGCCGCGTGCAGCGCGGCGCGTTTGTCGCCTGCAACCTGCATCGGGAAGGCCCACTCCGTTCTGCTGCTCATATTCTCGTACTCGACAATGCCCACGTAGTCCAACCTCGACAAAGCTTCGATCGCGGCCTCGGCCACCTTGCGTCCCCAGTAGTTACCACGCGGCATCTCGCACGAATGCAGGATGATCGCCAAAGCGCCACGACGCACCTGCCGCTCGGCTGGCGGATCGAGTCCCACCGGCAGAATCTCAGCGAGCCGAGAGCCGATCCATCCACCGGCACCAAATGCAGTCGGCCCACCCGTCATCAAGAGGCCCCCACCCCCGTCACGCACCCATGTGGTCAGTTCACCATCGACATGGTCGGGCAAACTCCAGCGAGGAAGATTGACCAACACGATGGCATCCCAGGCGGCCAGCGCCGCCGGCCCACCGATAATTGCCTCGACGCCGCCAACTTCCACAGCCAACCCTCGGCGTCGAAGCAGCCCAGCGAGCCGCTCAGCTCCCTGGCCCCCCTCCGAGACTAGGAGCACCCTCCCCTGTCCGGCGTGCAGCGAGACGGCCGCGGCTCGATTGTTCGTGCTTCTCGCATCGGCGATGCCGGCTGCCGGCTCGAAAACCGCTTCGTACTGCTGCATCGAACCGCCGCCAGCGGGCGCGGTGAGCGGAATGACCGTCAACCCCGGTTCGAGCGTGACATTCAGTCCAGCTCCGTCCGGCATCGGAACGGGCATCCCGTTGCGAAGCAAAACAAGCCGCCCCTTCGCCGGGGACTGACTTCGAAGCACCACCCGCAGATCAACCGCGTCGCCGGGACGAATATCCGCGGGCGCGATGAGCCGCTCGACCATCACTTCGCCCGTTCGCTCGTAGCGCACCGGCAAGACATCGATGGGAATGCCCGCCTCGGCCGCGCGATCCGCCGCTTCGAGCAGTGAACCAGTGGTCTCGTTGCCATCGCTCACGAGCAAGATGCGGTGCGCGCCCGCCTCTGGCAGCAGACCCTTGGTGAACTCGACAGCCCCGGCAAGATCGCTTGCATCGGTCCGTCCCTGCACCGCTTCGATGCCGACCTGCCCGTGGGCATCCGGCATCATGACGACCGCCGCCTCCCGCGCAGCATGCACAACCGCAAGACGATCGGATTCACTTCGATCCAGCGTCGCCTCTTGGAGCCACTGCACGGCGGCATCGAGTTCAGAATCGGCAATCGATCTGCTGCGGTCGAGCACGACCGCCACGGTCAGATCATCATTGGATCGCAGCATCACCGGTTCGGCCAGCGCCAACACGAGCGCGGCGATCAGCAGGCATCGCAGCGCCGGAACGATAACTCCCCGAACCGGACCAAGCGACACCCTCGCGCCCCGCGACCACCACAGAACAGGCGCGAGCAGCACCAACAACAACAACCATCCCGGGTGTTCAAACTGCATTGGGGGAAATGCTACCGCTATGGCTCGCCCTTGAGGACGCTGCGGGGCATGCTCAGCACGCGGGCATTGCCCGTATCGAGCACATGCACGAGATCGCCCGCCGCGTCATATGCCACGCCCCACGGCATCCGAAGTCGCCCCGGGCCACGACCCCATCCACCCCAGGCTCCGAGCCGAGTGCCCTCAGGGCTCCACAGGCTCAGTCGATGCCCTCCGAATTCGGTCACGACGATACTGCCGTCGGGCAGCGCCGCGACGCCGTATGGATACCGCAGCCAACCACCGCCGATCTCCCGTATCTGCTCGCCGGTCAGCGGGTCAACCCCCTGGATACGGTGATTGCACGAATCGGCCACCCACAACAACTCGCCGTCAGGTGAAAACGACATCGACTGAGGCCGCCGGTACTGTCCGGGCGCCTCACCGGGACCGCCAAGGACGCGAAGCGGCACGCCGCCCTCATCGAAGACCTGAATACGATCGTTGCCACCGTACTCCGAGACATACCACTGCCCATCGGCATCAACCGCAATGTCGGTGGGGTAGATGAACTGACCGGGGGCCATTCCATATTCTCCGAACGTCCGCAGCAACTTGCCGCCGCGATCGAAAACGCTGACGCGGTACTCATGCGTATCGGCCACCGCGACCTCGCCGCCTGGTGTGACGCTCAAGCCCGTTGGTTTGCCGTTCTCGAAAGCGGGCATGGTCCACCACTCGCCCACGTTGCCGTCAGGGCCAACGTGCTGCACCCGCGCGGACTTGTCTACGACGTACACACCGCCGGAACCATCCGAGGCGATCCCGCGTGGCATATCGAATCGGCCGGGTGTACGGCCGGGCAGACCTCGCGCCTCCGTCACCGGTACGGGCGGAAGTTCCGCCTCGATATCTTCGGTCCGCTCGCATCCCACCGAAATCAAGAGACACAGCAGCAACATCGAGACCGGTCCGCGGCGAGTGCGAAAAAGACACAGCAGCACGAACACGCCAGCGGCCATCACCGGCAGAGGGAGCCATCCAAGCACCCGCACGACGGTCTCAGGTCGCTGATAGTGCATGGCATTGAGCAGCGTCACCGCCAGCGGCGGGTGAGCCATGGGCGGAGCAAGTCGGGCGGAGAGCGGGATGTCCGAGACCGCCAAAGCCACCGCGATCATGCCCGCCGCAGCAGCGGCGGTCAACGTGGTCGGATCGAGCCGCCACCAAGGGGGCGCGTCGAGGCTTCGCAGATCCCGCTGCCGCGCCGGCTCCTTGGCCGCCAGCCACCGCGAAGCAAGCACTGCGATACCGCCGCCGCGAACGAGCAGCCCGAGTACCCACGCTGCGCCGCTGCTGCTGACCGGTCCGCTCCACGCCTCGCCCACCGCGGCAGCCACCATCGTGGCCGGGAGCAAGGCGGCGGCAACCCAGGTCACACCGACGGCGGTGCCGATCCACGTCTTCCAGCATCCGCGCGTTGCCGGCACGAGCGCCGCTGCGACAAGTCCCACGATGCCAGCGCGGACGAGCGCGTGAAACAGGGGGACACCGATGGACGGCGAACCGGAAATCTCTACCGCATCGATCCGCCACCACAGCGTCGTCAGCAGCAGCAGCGGCGCCGCGACAAGCACCACCCACGCCGTACCAGCGAAGATCGTTCCAATCAGACCTCCTCCAGATATGCGGTCCGGCGCATTGATGTCATCTCCCATTCTGCCGACCCACCACCACAGCACGCCCGCCACCAAGATCGCCGCAATGAGCACCGGCCATACGATCGCTGCCAGACGCACGACATCCGCCCCGAGGGCCGCTTGGGCGCGGATTTCGTTGGCAATCGTGAAAACGCCGGCCAGATCGAAGGCGGTCGTACAACTTGCTGTCATGATCGCCGCGACAATCGCTCCGACCAGCAGGCCTGCTCGCTCGACCCGCAACCGGGCCAGTTGGCGGCCAAAGACACCGGCACCATCGAGCGTGAGTTGATCGTCTCGGGCAACGGACCACCGCATCGAAGCGGGCAGAACGCAGCAGGTCACCAGCGGCCAAGTACCCGCGATCATGGCAACAGCAAGCATGCACCATCGAATTGGCGCGACGCCCCCGCTGTTTGCTGCCAAGTCGTAGAGCGTGGTCCCCGGCGGCGTCGACGCCCACCAAGCGTAGTACACCGCCCACGTGGGCAGCAGCAGACCGAGTATCAGCGCGGCCAAGAGCACTGCGCGGGTTTTTTCGCCGACGCTTGCGAGCAGCCGCGCCGCAGGTACGGCGGCGAGCACAGCGAGCATCGCCACACCGATCGACCACCCCAGCGTTGTCAGCAGCAGCGCAGTAGTCGAGTGCAGTGGTGGCAGGAAAGCAGCGTCCTGTGGTGTGCCGCCAAGCACCGTAAGCAGCACGGCGAGCGTCGGCCATCCGACCACGACACCCCAGAGCGTCAACAGCAGTACGTTACTTCGCACCGCTGCTCGTTTCCCGCATGGCGAAGACCGCCGACTCGACAGCGGACGCCCACACCGCCTCGATTTCGGAAAGGTTCAATTCGAGCGGATCGTCTACGGCCAATTCCGGGAATTCGGCGGCGACTCCCGGGAACAGCGGAACGTTTCCAGATACGGAGGATGCCAACATCCGCGCGACCTCCGGTGAACAGAGCCAGTCGGCCAGTAGGGCCGCGGCGCGAGGATGCGGCGCCCCTTGCACGATGGCGACGGTGTTTGGCATCAACATCGGCCCTTCACCAAGTGCTTCCCCATGTCGTGGCAACACCATTGCAAGGGACGCCCCCGCCCGGTTGGCCGCCCGCACATCGTCCGCATCGGTGGCGCCGAGCAGTGCCTCGCCTCGCCGCACCGCGTCGACAACGGCGGCATTGCCCCCTGGAAGCATCCGGACATGGTTGCCAGCCATGCCCGCGAGCCACCGCTGCCATCCATCACTTCCCCGCGTGTCGTACCAGCGTCGCATCGCAGCGAGATGACCGCCGGTCGTACCGAAGCGTGGGTCGGCCATGACGATCTCGCCACGCCAACGAGGGTCTGTCAACCCGTCCCATGTCTGCGGAACGTCCTGCTCCCGAACACGCTGTGGATCAAAAACGAGGACCCGCGGCCGTGGCGAGAACGCATGCCAACGATACTTCGCATCCCTCCACTGCGGCGGCCAGTCGCGGGTGCTCACCGAGACGTGCGGCGCGAGCAGCCCTTCATTGGCAAGAGCTACGGTGCCGATGGCCTCGGATGACCAAAAGACATCGGCAAGCGGCGCATCCCGCTCACTGCGAAGCCGCTCAATGAGCCCGGTGGTCTTGCTTGCCTCGGTGTCGCCGACCATCAGCACGCGGATGCCATGAACTCGTTCGAAGGCTTCGAGAATCGGTCTGGCAACCGCCTCATCGGTCGAAACGTAGAGCACGACGCTCGGCCCGCCACGCTCGCAACCGCCCGCGAGCAGAAGTCCTGCATATACCGCACCGCCGAGCACCCACCACACCGCTCGTCTCACGGCGATTCCGTTGCCTCTGCGGGTTCTTCGGTTGGTTCTTCTTGTTCCGCGTCCGACTCCGCAGCCTCAAGCAGCGATCCGGTCGATGCGAACCAAGCGGCGACTGCCTCGCGGTACCGCCGCGGAATTCGCTGCACATCAAGGCCCCGCTCAATACGGCGGCGGGCTGATTGAATCGGAGAGTTGGACGGACTCGACACGTCGCCCTTGCTCAGTGGCCCGGAGACAGACGCCGTCTCAACGACCTGCGAAGTGGTATCCACATCTGAGTGTGAACGCGCCGCGGCCGTAGTGACCGACGGATCTTCTTCGACCGACCGCTGTCCGCTGCCCCCCTGCTTTGGGGCCAAACCGGACGATGACGAGATCGACTGGCCAGCCTTGCCCAAACCGGATTTGCACGCACTCTGGCACTTCCCCGCCTGTTTGCAGGCGCGATCCGACTTGGCGAGTTTCTCGCAAGCGGACTGGCCCTGCGAGGGCGATTTGCCGCCTGGATTCTTGCACTGGCCGGCGGAATCCTTGCATTCCTTGGAAAGTTGATCGAGCATCTCCGTTGCCGCAAGCGTATCCATCGACTGCTTACGGAGTTCCTCTTTCTGAGCTTCGCTCAGATGCTCGGCATCCTCGATCGCATCGGCATCGGCAAGACCCGCATCGTCGAGGGCTTGCTCGAATGCCTCGTCGCAGGCGGCGGCGTCTTTCAGATCCTGAGCCAAAGCCTCAAGCGCTGCAGCGCGGGCATCGGCGTCCTTGGCATCACCACTGCGGAGCTGCTGCATCGCTTCAGCCATGGCTTCCATATCGCCAGCTGCCATAGCGCGGCGGAGCCGCGACGTGGCGTCCTGAGACTGATTCATTTTTGCAAGCCGCTCGCGGATGCGTTTCAGTTGTCTCTGCTGATCGCCGGACTGGAATTCTTCGAGGCGGCGATTGAGTTCGGTCAGATCCCGCAGCGTTTCCTGACGCAGTTTCGTCGGGTCGTTCAGTTCTGCGTGCTGCTTGAGATCGAACGATTCTTCCATCGCTGCCTGTAACTCTGGCGAGGCATCGATTGCCTCCTGCATGGCCGCAATCGCTTCGTCGGTATCAAGTTGCGCCTCGCCGAGCGCAGATGTCGGAATGTTCGGAGCAGCCCGGGCTTCGCCGACCATCGGGGGTAATACCGCAATGGCCGCTGCCAACGCAGTCAGGCTTACCGGCCACCACCACCGCTGCGGCACACCAATTGGAATCGCCTTTGGAAATGCCCGGCGAACCTCGGGCGACGCTGCAAGGGCAGCAGCCACCTTCTGCTGGCCCACAGCAAGGGGATCGCCTTCCCTGTCGCGGAAGGCGATCGCGGTCGAAAGAGCATCGTGCAGGTGCAACCGCTCATCCAACACGATTGCCGCTGCCATCGGTGAGACCTGCGAGGTGCTCCAGCCAACAACGATGGCTACGAGAACACCCCCTCCCAGCCCGATTGCGATCCATCCCCATGGCATGGGTGGTTGGCCCGACAGCGATGCAATGACCGCCACGATGACCGCCACAGCCGCCGCAATTGCCGCATACAGACAGGCGGTGACAAGGACGTTGCGCCAGGTCAACCGCCGTGCGGCGCGAACCGCCAAACGGATGACGGCGGCATGAGGCCGCGGTGTCTGCGTACTTGACATGTCCTGAGTGTACGCGGGGAACGATCGCACGCACCGCTTGGATCTGAAAACGCCTTCTCAGCGCCGCCACCCCCGGAATGCGACCCAGCCGAGACAACCGGAAACGCCCAGCAGCACGATGGCGATGGAGCCCGAGATCAGCACCCACCTGCTCACTGCTCCGACAGGGTCGGGGCCGACAGCGAGCAGAATGCCCTCGCCGCCATCGATGCTTACCAGATACGTGCCGCGACGCATCGCATCAAACACGCCGATCACGACGCCGTCGCGGTCAGCCTGGTGATAGCGAACGGCCTGGTCCGGCTCGCGAAGCTGAATAGACACGCCATCGGGATTTCGC
>DOVP01000013.1 GCA_003520025.1 Phycisphaerales bacterium | reverse complement strand
GGCTGATAATGGGGGCTAGGGGTGCTTTTTAAGCGGGTTTGCTACAGGCCAAGTGACTCCCGAAGCGGGCCCAGATGCTGTTTGAAGGCTGCGGCTCGGTTGATGGCGGAGGTATTGATGGGCTGGCGAACCTGATCCATGCTGGGGGTGGCGGCCACCCGCTTCGATTCATGGAAACGGAGGAGGGCGTTGTCCCAAGGCAGGTCGAGAAAGTCGAGTACGTCGCGGAGGGTGGGTTCCGGGTTGGCAGCGAGGGTCTCATACCGAATTTCGAACATGGGAAGATCAACAACTTCTGCCCAGTATTTCATGATTCGCTGCTGCTGAGAGATGGCGTGACCGAGATGTTCGAGATCTGCCGTGAACGACATTTGCGATGCAAACGCGTTGCTGTAGCACGAAATTGCGGTGTCCATCGGGTCACGCACGATGTGAAGGACGCGGGCATTTGGAAGGATCATGGAGGCGATGCCGAGGTTGAGGTAATTCATCGGCAATTTGTCGACGACGTAGTCCCCAGTGCCAGCGTGTGACTGGATGCAATTGTGGTAGATCGCGGCGGCCTCCTCGATCTGCTCTTGCGTCACCTTTCCAATGTGGCGTGGGAAGTAATTGATTCCACCCATCGCCATGGCAAGATGTCCCGCAGCGTCGGGCATGGCAGGGCTCTCGCCGCCGGGTGTGACCCTCGGATGCGCCGAGAGGATCTGTTCGGTCAGGGTCGTGCCGCTGCGGTACATGCCCACGACCAGGACTGGTGTGAACGGCGCGGATTTGGCCCGTGGGAGTACTGGCAGCGTGTCGCTTGTGAAAGTGTCGATCATCGCATCAACCAGTTGCTCGTGGGCCTGCGGGTTCCATCGCCCACGGTGTGTCGCGTTGCCCTGCGTCCAGCAGCGAAAGGCGTCATCCGGCCGACCTGCTTTTTCATAGGCCAGTCCGAGTTGCATGGTGATTTGAGAGACGTGGTTTGGAAGCCCGCGTTTGGATGCGAGGTATTTTTCCATCGCCTTGATGGCAGCGGGGCGATCTCCGAGTCGCTGCCGGATACGCGCCCAGGCGGAGACGACCGAGAAGGAAGGATCGCCCGCCTCGATGATTGATTGCAACTGATCTGAGGCGTCTTCACTGCGGCCCATCGACTCCAGCGTTTCCGCAAGGCCCGCGTGCGCCGATGGAAGCGAGGTGTCCAATGAAATCGCCTCGCGGAAGCAGGCCTCGGCCTCATCGAGTTTGTTGTTCAGTCGATGTGCCGTGCCGAGCCGGGCATGATGGGAGGCGACTTCCGGTTCCCGGTCGAGGATTTCAATGGCGTATTGGTCGGATAGCGGAAACGATCCCTTCGACAGATCCGCGTCGGCCAGCGCCGCCAGGATGATGTTGTCGTCCGGCTCCAGTTCATGAGCAATCTTGAAAGACTTTGCGGCAGCCGCGGCATTGGCATTGGCCAGTTCTGCCTTGCCTCGGCGATACCACAGCATGGCATCTTCTGGGAACCGCTTCGTGCCGAGGGTGCTTATTGCCAATGCAGTGGCGTGGTCATTTTGCAAGACAGCAGCATCGCTCGCATAGCGGATAAGCCCCGCCGTCGCCCCGCCCGCGTGCGCGAGCTTCGTAAGTTTGTCGGCCAGTTCACCAAGGCGGCTCTGCCCGGCGAGCAAGTCGGCCAAGGCTTCTGCAGCGGCGATATCCCGCGGTCGTTTCCGCAGATGCTTCTGGAGCAGTCGCTCTGCCTCGGGGGGAGGAAGCCGGGTTGCTTCACCAACGACGTCTGTCTTGCCCATGGTGGGCATTGTGGCAACTTTCGCGAGTGCTTGTGCGGATGCCAAGGCTGTTCTTCGCCCATGGGAGTGTGAAGGGTTCTCTTCACTCAGATTGAAAGGAGATCAGTATGTTGACACTCACTCAGCGGATCGCAGCGTGCGCGGCGGCCTTGGTATTCGGAGGATCGGTCAGTGGACAGGTCATCGGTGGCGGCGGACTTCATTTAGCGGACCCGGTGCTTTGGGGGCAGCCCGACTGCGAAACCTTCTATGTCAGTGCCGACATCAATCTCGGTGACAACAGCAACCCGGGAACAATCACTCAGCCCTTCCTGACCATCAACTATGCCATCTGGATGGCCTCGCAGGTCAAGCCGGCCGTGGTGGTGGTTCTGCCTGGTGTCTACTCAAGCACAACCAATGGCGAGTGGTATCCGGTTTTGATGGAGGATGATGTGTCGCTTCAGGGCTTTGGGGCGACGAACACGGTGCTGCAATCCGACGGTTGGTCCGATGTACTTTCGTTCCAAGCCAATGGCTTTGATTATACGGAGACCTACGTCGATTCCTTGACACTCACGAACGGTCACGCGGGTGTGTCGATGGTCAGCGAGTTCAGCGGGGTGGGGCCGACGATCTCCAACTGCGTGATCGTCGAAAACCATTTCGGTGTCAGCATGGACACCATTTGGGATCACGCAACGGGTGGCTACATTCGTTTCTTCCCGAGGCTGATCAACGATACGATCGCTCACAACGCTATCGGCATCTTTGATATGGGGCATCTGGGCCCCGAAGACGGCAAGGGTGTCGCCGAGCCAGCCATCGTCAATTGCGTGGTGCTGTTCAACTCAGACTATGACTTGGCCGGATCCGATGCCTTTGATGTTTCTCATACGGTGTTCAAGACCGTGGACTACAGCATGTTGGCCTCCGGCAATCAGCCGCCCCTGACTTGGGCATGGGTTCAATTCATGACCCCCGGCAACACCTTCGTCAACTGGACTGATTTTGATTACCGACAACGGCCAGACGCTTTGACCGTGGACAAGGGGACGCTTTCCCTTTCGGTACCAAATGGAAACGGAGCGAATCCTGTGAGCCTCTGCGGCATGGATATTCTCGATTACGACGAAGAAGGCTACGGGAATCCTCGGGTCGAGCGAACGATCGATGTCGGTGCCGATGAGCAGGGGCAGTTGATCGTCGCCGGATACATCCCGATGACGACGACCTTCGGTACGGATGTCAATGGTGCCGTGTATCAGAATGCAACCGTCTATCACCTGCCCGATCCGAATCCCGGCTCGCCTTTGGCGACGCGGACCTTCTTCGGAGAGGCCACGATCCAAGATCAGCGGGTGAGTCCTCTGACTACGCCAGGTGTCCGCGCCAACGGGACGATTCCAGAACTCGTGCTCAGCATCGGCTCGCTCTGGATTGATCGAACCACGCTGACGACCATCTGGAATTCGGCGGGTACCGCCTTCGGGGGGGTGACGTATTCCACGATTCCGATCGGCTCCTTCCACCAGTGGAATGGTCAGGAGATCGCCCAAGGACCAAGCGGTGCCACGAGTCTGCTTTCCAATCTCCAATCCTTCCGAATCACGCCCTGAGCGTTTCAACTCAGGACCCTCTTTCCTTCAACGTCGACCGCTCTACCCTCGGGTGGGGTGGTCGGCGTTTCAGGTGCGCCGTCTTCGGGTGATCAGTGATGCAGCGATCAGCGTCGTCAATACCCCGGGTGATGGAACCGGGGTGCCGGTCAGTCGGTAGGCCAGATTGTCCGGAGCCTCGATGTAGGGACTGAACACGTAGTTGCCGCCCGGACTGACCTGCCAGGCCTGATCGTCGCCGATGCTGCTCGTCGCGACGCCGGTCCAGCCGTTGTCCGGGTACGGGTTCGACATGATGACGCTGAGCAGATAGACGCCCGAATCGACGGTCAGGGACATCGGCAGCCGGACCAGCCAGCCATCGCCGGTCCAATCCTCGATAAAGATCGGATCACTGCTCTGCGAGAGGACGTCCCCGATCAGGTTGGACGCGGCTGCTTCGAGGTCGCTGTACACATTGACCTGCCAGTTGGTTACTGCGGCCGGACCCTCGAAGCCGCCCCAGCCGTTCAAGACGAACTCCACGCCGTCCACATCGCTCCGCTCGGCGATGGTGACCGCGTCCACGGCGGCAATGTCGCTGGTCTCGGGCAGGACGGGCAGAAAGTGCATGCTGCTGTAGATGTCGCCCGTGAGCGAGTCGCCGGCGTTGTTGCCTATCTGGTCGTACAGGGTGTCACCCGCCGCGGCTGTTGTCAGGGCGGCGAGCAGCAGTGGGAGCGACGAGTACAGCATGAGGTGGGTTCCTTGAAGACGCTAATGACAGGGCGACCGTCCCCATGTCGGGACAGAAGTGCTGATTCGGCCAGCAGAACAGCGTTGATGCGCAGGACTTGCGCTTGTGGCGATCGGTATCAGTCGAACTGCAAAGGTTCGCCGGTTGGCCGCGGCAGGGTGCGATCACGGTCAACGGACAAGGGGCGACGTGGTGGGATCGATATGCCCTTACGAGACAGTTGCTGGCGCATATCGTCGGAGGCGTAGCAGGCGAGCATCAACTCGATGCCGTGGCCGTAGGGCGGGCAGAGGTCGATGAGTTCGATGGATCCGGGCTGCCGTGGCGGGGCCGGGAGTGCCAAGGCAGTATCGACGAGATAGGTATACAACGCACGGTCGCTCAGGTGGTCGGTATGCGTCAGGTACACGCTCCGCTCGGCGAGGGAGAGAATGAGCCGCAGGGTGAGGTCTGCGATCGCGCTCTCGTCGGCGTTTTCCGGGGGAGGCAGTTGGACGCCCTCGTTGCGGAGCCGCTCCATCCACGTGGGGGCGGTGTCTGGGGTCCAGTCGCGGGCGGTTTGAAGCCACTCAAGTAGTTCGGTTTGTCCACTCGAGCACTCCAGGCCGGGATTGGCCGCGACCGTGCGTGGGTGTGTCTGATGCGGGTGATTGGTCTGGTGCATGATCATTCTGGTCCCTCCATGTTGCGAGGGACCGTAGTCCAGAAGAAGCGAGGTTTCGAGAAGTGCCGCCAAAACGCTGCACCAATTCAAATCGGAGTTGGTGTAGGCTGCCGCCCATGCGTTTTGTTCTGTTCAGCCTGCTGGTCATCCTGACCTTTGGATGCGCTCCGGTGCTGCGGGGTCCGCTTGACTCAACAAACCCGGAGGCAGCCAAAGCGACACTGGATCACGGATACGCCCTGCTGTATCAGGTGCTGCGTGATGAGTCGTCGGTGACGCTGCTGTTCGGAGTCAAGCATGCTTCGGAACCCATCGAGGCGCTCGTCCGGCGAATTGGTGATGCGGCAGCCAACGGAGAGGCGGCAATCCGCAGTATGGCGGAATTGCCGCCACCCATCGACTGGAAGAAGAATGGGTTGCCGCTCATCGAAGTAGGCGCTCGCAATCACATCGTCAATGAGCAGGCGGCGGCGCTTCTTCTCGCGGGCGAATCCTTCGAATTGCGTTTACTGCTGACCCAACAGAAGGCCTGCGACTACATATCGGCGCTGGCAGTCACGCTGGCATCGGCGGATACGAACTCCGACCGCTCAAGCATGCTGACTGCTCTGGCGGACCAGTTTGCCGCCTTCAACACGGAACTTTCCAGCTATTTGCAGGTCACTCGGTCGAATTCATCGAAGCGCGGGTCGTAGCAGCCACGGACGGTGCGAAGACACCGGGCAGCAGTGCCGATCACTCCGTCCAAATTTCAGGCCTGCTTGTGCTCGTCTTGTCGGCCAGTCAGATACCACGTATGCATCGGTCCCTTGCCCTTGATCTCCACATCGCCGCGGGCCTCGAAACAAAAGTCATCTTGAAGGCGAACACGCACCGCATCAGAGACCTGAATGCTGCCGGGTTCACTAGATGACTCCATACGACTCGCGATGTTCACGACATCTCCCCAGAGGTCGTATGAGAACTTGCTCGTGCCGACGATGCCCGCTACGACCGTGCCGGTGTGGATGCCAGTTCGCATGGCGATGTCCCGACCGGATCGCTCGGCGTAGTCGTTGATCGCGTGTTGCATGTCCAGCGCAAATGCAGCGATCTGCTGGGCGTGCGTGGAACTGCGGTCAGGAACGCCGGCACACACCATGTAGCAGTCGCCGATCGTCTTGATCTTCTCGACGCCGTGTTTGATCGCCAGTTCGTCGAGGAGACCGAACACCTCGTTGAGCATGTCTACGACCTGTTTGGCGCCCACACGGGCACTCATCTCGGTGAAGCCGACGATGTCGCTGAACAGCACCGAGACTTCCGGAAATGCGTCGGCGATGCCCTCTTCTCCGCCCTTGAGTCGATCGGCGATGGAAGCGGGCAGCACGTTAAGCAGCAGATGTTCGCTCCGCTGTCGCTCCTCCTCGAGCGTCTCGGCTTGTTTGGCGAGTTTGGCGTGAGCCGATTCGACTTCGACGACATGACGATCGACCGAAGCGACCATGCCATCGAAGGTTTGGCCGAAGGCGGCCATCTCGCCAGCGCCCGCAACGTCGGCGCGGGCGGTCATGTCGCCAGAGGCGACCTTCTCAGCGGTCTGGCACAATCGTTCGATCGGTTTCAGCAGCATTTTTCGAATCAGCAGTACGGACACGAACGTGCTGAGCAGCAGGCAACTCGCCGCCACGATGTCGACCACCTCCAGCGTGCGCTGCCGGTCGTTGAGTGCAGCGACTTCGGCATGTGTCCGTTGCTCGATCATTTTCATGAACTCGCCGATGGGGGCCATGATCTCGGCTTTGGTGGCGTGGTAGGCCTTGCCGTAGACCTGTGAGATGGCGAGGTCCCGGTCCGGCGGCCCTTCGATCGTGAACTCGCCGCTGCGGTCGAGAAAGCGACCCTTGATAGCGTTCATCGCGACGTTCTCGAGTTGAACGAGCGCGTCCGAGCGATTCTGGGCTTCGGTCAGTTTGTCGAACTCCGCGTTGGTGAAACCCGCATCGAGCATGCGGCTGCGGAGTGGGATCGGCGGCCCATCGGGCCAGTCTTTGCCGAGTCCAGCACCCACGAGGTCCCAGTAGATGCCTTCATAGCCTTCGGGTCGCGGCGCTTTGCCGTCCCGGATTGCCAGAATGCGGCGAAAATACTGCTCATACCGCTCTTCGCCGGTGGCGACGAAAGTGCGGGCGAAGCGGGTGAGGTCATCGGAGGATTGCCTGAGTTCATCTGCGAGTTGATAGGAGGTGAACCGACGATCTTCCGCGGCCTCTGCCTCCAGTTGTGTCTGCTGCATGGCGATCGCTAAGCCGATGAGCGCCGCGACGAGCGCGAGTTGTGCGGCCAGCAGCAGGATCAGGATGGTGCGAACTCGCATGGAAGTGGGACTCAGCTACGCTGCGGCTCGGTAGTAGGGGATGTGGTGGCCATTGTGTTGCTGGAGTCATGCTATCAGCGGCAGCCAGAGCGGCCGTCGGGTGGAATGCGGAGTACCATGGCGGTCCCTCTCCAAGGAGAGTTGGGACGGAAGGCCTTTCAGCATCCCCGTGCTGCGAACGGGGGACTCAGAAATGGAGTTATGGAGAAGACGCATGTTTCTACGGATGATCTACGACGATTCGCTCGCTCAGGCCGCCTATCTGATCGGATGCCAAGCCACCGGAGAGGCCATCATCTTTGATCCTGAGCGGGATGTGGATCGCTACATCGAGTTGGCCCAGGCCCACGACCTCACCATTGTGGCGTCCGCCGAAACGCATATCCACGCCGACTTCCTCTCCGGATCACGTGAACTTGCCGAGAAGAGTGGTGTCACGGTCTATGTGTCTGACGAAGGTGATGCCGACTGGAAGTATGGATGGTTGCATGATCGCGCAGACGGCGGAACCTACGAGCATCAACTGCTCAAGCATGGCGATACGTTCAAGGTCGGCAACATCGCATTCCGCGCTGTTCACACGCCGGGGCACACGCCCGAGCATCTCTCTTACGAAGTGATCGACCTTGGGGGTGGCGCGAGTGACCCGATGGGCGTCATCACGGGCGACTTCGTGTTCGTCGGCGATCTCGGTCGTCCCGATCTGTTGGAGACCGCCGCCGGGTTTGCTGGTACCAAGGAAGCGGGTGCCCGAACGCTTGGTGAGTCGGCTCGCACATTTTTGAAACTTCCCGATCACTGGCAGGTCTGGCCCGCGCACGGAAGCGGCAGCGCCTGCGGCAAGGCGCTCGGCGCCGTTCCACAAAGCACCATCGGATACGAGAAGCGATACAACCCAGCACTCCTCGCCGCGCCTGATGAGGAGGCATTCGTCGAGTTCATCCTCGCCGGCCAGCCCGATCCGCCGTACTACTTCGCCCGCATGAAACAGGACAACCGCGATGGTGTCCCGCTGCTTGGTGAATTGCCCCGACCTGAGCATTACACGGCGGAGCAACTGACGGCGGTGGACACCAAGACGGTCGCTGTCATCGATACCCGCATCTGGGATCTATTTCGCCGCGGCCATCTTGCGGGCAGCCTCAAGCCACTCGGTGGCATTGGATTCCTCGCCTGCATGGGCTCGTTCATTACACCCGACGAGGACATCGTGCTGATCGTGGAACGTGACCGGCTTGAAGAGACGATCCGTCAACTCGTTCGCATCGGGCTTGATCGTATTGTCGGCTGGACCAGCCCTTCAACGCTCGCCGTGGCACTCGAGTCGATTGGCGGCGGTGAGACAATTGACGAGGTGCCGCCGGGCGATGTGCCCGCGATGCGGGATGCCGGCGCCGCTTTGCTCGATGTTCGTCTTGCCAGTGAGTGCGTCGAAGGCATGGTCGATGGTGCAGTCAATATTCCCTACACGCGGTTACTTGCCCGCATGGAGGAGCTGCCGGAGGGCGAGCCGGTCATCATCAACTGCAAGGGTGGCGGTCGATCCGCAGCAGCTTGCACGATGCTGGCCCGAGCCGGTCGCAGCGTTGCCAACCTCGAGGGGGGCTATCACGCGTGGATTGCCGCGGTTGATGAGCAATCGTCGTCATCGCCGCAAACTGCCTCCTGAACGAGTTCAATCGCCTGATGAATCTGAGAGGAATGGCGGCGCAGCCGGTTTCTTGCGGAACGGTACTGCTCTTGGCAGAGGCATCGATGCCGCTCATACGCGATACTTCGTCATATGGATGAAGCGAGTCGGCTCGTGCCACGTCAAACTGTTGCTGCCACAGTTGCGAACTGGATTGCCTGGGGTGCTGCCACCCTGTTCGTTACCTATCAATTGGCGGTGCAGAACTCGATTGGCGCGATGCAGAACGTCATGGAGACCGACCTGTCGCTGAGCGCGATGCAGATTACAGTTGTTTCGGCCTCCTTTCTATTCGTCTACGCGGTGATGCAGATTCCGGCGGGCCTGCTGCTCGATCGGTTTCGTCCTCGCCGCCTGCTGCCGCCGATGGCGCTGGGTGTAGCGGCATCGGCGTGGTTGTTGTCCGGCGCCGATGGATTCTGGTCAGCGGTGCTCGCTCGCTCGCTGATGGGCGCCTTCGCGGCCTTTGCCTTTCCGGGGGCTGGCTTGGTATCGCGGCGGCGGCTGCCACTCAGCCAATTTGCGTTGGCGATGGGGCTGGTCGATATGGCTTTCGGCGCAGGCGGACTCCTTGGAAATGCGGGTGTTGGTGCCTTGCTGAGCATTCAGTCGTGGCGAG
>DOVP01000179.1 GCA_003520025.1 Phycisphaerales bacterium | reverse complement strand
TCATGGCGTTGACGGCTGCTGGCAACGCCTCTGATTCGCCGCGGCGATTGGTTGCGTACACATTCAGCCAGTGGTCTACGAGATCTCCTCGAAGGTTGACCAGCCATCCTGCGAGCGAACCAAGTTCATCCCATCGTTGTCGGAACAAGGCGATGGAGGCGAGCACCGCAAATCGGTAGGCCAAACAGCGTGCAGCTTTGCCGCGGGCGGGTGTTTTCGGCATGGCCAGGACGCGATCGATGAGTGCTTCCCAGTCGGTTTGTGATTCGCTGATACCCTGCGGAAGCGGTCGATTTGCATCGGGCTCCGGTAGTTTCACAAACTTCCAGTCTGGGATCGTGGCACCGTGTGGACATGGCAGTTCCGCGAAGAGCCGTACGGCGCCGCCGACCGCTTGGATCGCCAATCCCGGTGTCTTCTTGCGTACTTCGATCTGTGGGCCACCCACGAGCGTGAATGCATATGGCATTCTGCGGTCGGCCTCGCCGACTCCACCAACCCACCGTCGTACGATCAGCACCGGTGTATTGGATGGAAGGCTCGATATGAATGACTCCAACGCTGCCTGCATGGGCGGCGAGAGAGCGGCATCGGGGATGGGCTTATTGGAACCTCGCAGTACCAGTGCGAGTAGATCTGGCGGCGACGCTGCGGAAATGGCTGCGTGGGCTGCAGCAAAGGCTACATCCAGCCGCGAGAGAAAGTGTTCGGCTGGTTGCCGCAGTTCCTCGTCGGCATTGGGCTGCAGGAGGTCAGTAATGCGATCGGGGGCGATCGCGTCGGCCTCGCGTACGAGCGTGTTGATGGTGGCTGGCGAGATGGCGTCGGGGAGGTCCGGGTCGCCTTCGGTCGCCGGCCAATCGATGGCGAGCGTTCGCAAGCCAACTTTCGCAGCGTCGTTCCAGAATGCCGGGAAGCGGCGATCTTCATGGGACACCGGTCCAGTTGTCAGGTCGGCCTGATGCACGACGTTGCTGGTCACCACACCATGGACGAGCGGATCTACCCCCGTCGCCGCCGTCATCGCCAGCGCGGGCAGTGGGAGATGTGGCATCTTGAAGATGCCATGGCTGCATGGACGGCCGCTCAGCATTTCTGGGTCGCCGATCAGCACCGCCGCGTTTGAGACGATGAGTACCACCCGAGGTGTTGGTGGCGGCGAGATATCTGGCGATGAGGTCATAACGGGGACACTCTAAGAACCGAAGCAGTCAAACGCCCTCATCGGCGATCACTCGGGGTATGTCCACCGGAAGTCGTGGGCAGCAGCCGGACACCCACCCAACTTGGAGAATCGGGCTGACTCCCTTGGGGGGCGTCTGCGGCATCGAGCAGGCCACCAGGAAACCGCCGCCGCGACCGATCGCCAGTTGCCTTATGTCGTTGCTGGGAAGCAGGTTGCAAAGGGGTAATTTTATATCCCTGCCAGTCAACAAGATACAGCAGCCGTGGGTTACGGCAAGTTTGGGGGGCTCGCGGCTGCTATTCTCACTGTTCTGCCGCTTGCTGCTCAGTTTTGTTCATGGGAAGGCCGATTTGAGGAGTCTTGGCTGCCTGTGGAGTGGCCAGAAGCGCCTCTTCAGTAGATTCACGGATTCTGTCCCCCTCCGTCCTCCTCCCCCCCCCGCCCCATGAGCACACCACCGGCCACACGCGGCACCATTCTCATCCTGACCCAGGTCTACGTGCCGGATCCGGCTGCAGTCGGGCAGTACTTGCATGATGCGGCAGCGGAACTTGTGAGAAGGGGTCACCGCGTCGTGGTGTATGCAGCGAACCGAGGCTACGACGATCCATCGCAGGTCTTCCCGCGTCGAGAAACCCGCGACGGTGTCGAGATCCGCCGCGTGCCACTGTCGAGTTTCGGAAAGCAGTCGATTCCGCTCCGTATCGTCGGCGGACTTCTGTTGATGTGCCAGCAGATCCTTCGCGGGCTCTTTGTCTCGCGGCTTGATCGCATCATTGTCAGTACATCGCCGCCGATGTGCCCGATTGCGGCCCTCGTCATATCGTGGCTGCGGCGCAAACCCATCATCTACTGGGTCATGGATGTCAATCCGGACCAGGTCATTGAACTGGGCAAGGTCAAGGATGGATCGTTTCCGGTTCGCGTGATGAACTGGCTCAATCGTCGTATCCTCAGTCGCGCGCATCGCGTGGTGGTGCTTGATCGGTTCATGCATGATCGGATCCAGAAGAAACGTGATGTGACTGCCAAGACGGCCATCATGCCACCTTGGCCGCATGATGACCACATGGAGATGATCGAGCACGATGACAACCCTTGGCGAGCGAAACACGTTGATGCAAGTACGTTTGTCGTCATGTACAGCGGCAATCACGGCTTCTCGACACCAATCAAGACGGCGCTTGATGCAGCACTCTTGATGCAGGACGATGCTGGAATGGAGTTCTTGTTTGTCGGCGGTGGTGTCGGGAAGCAACTCGTGGACGACACGATCGCGGCCGAGCGACCGACCAACATCCAGTCGCTTCCGTACCAGCCTTTCGAAACGCTTCGATATTCGCTGAGCGCCGCCGATGTACACCTCGTCTCGGTCGGCAATGAGGTGGTGGGCATCGTGCATCCCTGCAAGATCTACGGGGCGATGGCGGTGGGGCGGCCCATTCTGCTGCTGGCCCCGGACCCCTGCCACGCTTCCGACATTGTTCACGACAACCGGATTGGCTGGCATATCCCCCATGGCGATGTGGAGCGGGCCAGGCAGGTGCTCGGAGAGATTCGATCGACACCGCCGGAGGTGCTCCGCGAGATGGGCCATCGGGCGCAAGAGACCATTCGGCGGGAGTACTCCAAGCCCTACTTGTGCGGTCGGTTCTGTGATGAGGTAGAAAGGGACTCGTGAAGAAGTACGTATTCATTCAGAACGAGCCATTTCTGCTGCCAAAGGTACTCGACAAGTACCTGCGGGAATTCGCCGATTCGACCGCCGGCATCAACATCCAGTCAGTCGCGCAGGGAAAACGTGGCCTCGTTGGTACCGCGATGGATCTCTTCAAACTCTATGGTTTCGGGTACTTCCAGTGGAAACTTCGCAAGTTCATTTTCCGCAAGATCGCCGGAAAACTCGTCAACGAGTGGTTCGGTTCAACCCGCACCTGCTACAGCGTCAAGGCTGTGGCGAAGAAGTACGGAGTGCCCGTCACCGAGGCCGTCAACGTCAACAGTGACGAGTTCCTCACGCACTTGCGTGAGGCAGGCGTCGAATTCATCGTATCGATCAGCGGAACGCAGTTCTATGGGAAGAAACTTCGAGATCAGACCTCAAAGGGCATCGTCAACTGCCACGGCGCGCTCTTGCCGAAATACCGCGGTTTGATGCCGAGTTTCTGGACCCTCGCCAACGGCGAAACCGAGGGAGGCGTGAGCGTACATTTCGTCAATGAGAAGATCGACGACGGCCCCATTATCGTCCAGAAGCGGTATCGCATCTGGCCCCGCGACACGGTCGAGGGCATTATGGCCCGCTCCAAGGATCTCGCCGCCGAAGCCATCATCGAGTGCGTCCACCTTGTTGAGTCCGGCGACTTTGAAATGATGCCCAACGATGAGTCCGAGAGCACCGATTTTACGATGCCGACCCGAGAAGACCTCAAGCGGCTCCGCGCCACAGGGCACCGTCTGCGGTAGGCTTGCAGCGTGAGAAGTCCCGATGCCAAGCCAGTCTGCGAGACGAGCCCTCATTCCCTGGGCAACAAGTTCTCACGTGTGGCTTGGGTGTGGGTGTATGCACTGTTGTTTCGATGGATACCATTGG
>DOVP01000107.1:347-4916 GCA_003520025.1 Phycisphaerales bacterium | reverse complement strand
GTCGTTGACGGGACAGCCGAATCTGATTCCTACGTCGAAGACATTCTGGCCCAAATGGGGTACCGGCGATACCGCATCGTCGGGGACGCAAGTGAACCGGTGGAGAAGCATCGCGAGAAGTGGTTAAAATCGGCGGATCGCGCCAAGGCCGCCTTCATGAAATACGGGCGAATGAGGAACGGGCCAGCCATGTGGCAACTCACCGCGGCACTCAAGTCACTGCAATCCTATATCTCGGCCATTGGGGTGAGCAAGGCAGTGAAGACCCGCATGAGGATTAATCGGCTGCCCACAGATAGTACGCAGTTGGAGTTGATGCTTGATGAACTCAAAGAAACCATCAGAAACTTCGACGACAACGGTGGCGGCGGTGGCGGCGGCGGTGGTGGCGGTGGTGGCTTTGGCGGCGGCGGAGGAAACTGACAACTCGCCCCACAACAAGGCTGGAAACGAGGCTCGATGTGGGGGCTGCGATGCTACTCATCCACAAAGCGAAGCGTTGTCGGGCCCACTTCTACTTCGAGACCATGCTCAAGTCGCACATCGTCAATGGGCTCGCCGTTGAGCAGTGTGCCGCCACTTGAATCCAGGTCACGGAGGTAATACTCGCCGTCCACCTGCTCGATGATGCAGTGCTCCCGCGATACGGATGCCGCTGAGATTCGCACATCACAATCCGCGTCCCGACCGATCAGAATCTCTGCGTTGTCGCCGATAGCGAACGCGCCAACCAACTGCTCCGTCTTTCGGCTGATCACATGGAGTTCTAGCATGGTCATCATGGCCCTTCCCGTGCACGGTATCCGACTCTGGGGGCGGCTGCGTGTCAAGCCCCCGAATCTGCGTACGAGGGGCGGTGTAAGTGGCCTGCCATCCAATAATTCGCATTCCTTCGGGCTTCGGTTGCAGCAGAATTCAAGCCGACTCTGAACCGAACCTTACAATTCCCGCCATGACACGGATCGTAGACATGGTGCTGCTGCTCGCCGCTGCTGCGACGGCCCTGTGGTGGGTACCTCGCATGATCGCCAGAGGTCGCCACCGCACCGATTGGCGGGGGCGATTTGGCCACGCAGAGGCGCTGCCGCCGCCACCTGCTGGTGGCCGCGTCGTGCTTCACGCCGTATCGGTTGGTGAGGTGGGAGCCATCCGAGGTCTGGTCGACGCGTTGGCTGCAAAGCAGGACATGGATATTGTCATCGCGAGCACGACGGATACCGGCGTCGCCCGAGCAAATGAACTCTTTGGCGATCGGCACGCCGTTGTCAGGTGGCCGCTGGACTTCTCGTGGGCCGTAAAGAGATTTCTCAAAGCGGTGCAGCCGACCGTCGTCGGACTCGTGGAACTGGAAGTCTGGCCCAATGCCACTGCAATCTGCAAGGCCCGTGGTATTCCAACCGTCGTAGTCAGCGGTCGACTCTCGGATCGCAGCCACCGCCGGTATCGATGGATCCGGTCATTGGTGCGACCAATGTTTCGCCGGCTCGCAGCCGTGGGAGCGCAGAGCCGCGAAATTGCCGATCGCTTTGTAGACCTCGGCGCGGCGAAGGAGCGGGTCCACGTCGTCGGGAATCTGAAGTGGGACAGCGTCCAACTGGCCGATGGCGACTCCGAGCACACCAATCGCCTGGCAATGGACTTGGGAATCGACCAGTCAAAGCCGATTGTCGTGGGTGGTTCGACCGCTCCGGGCGAAGAAGCAATGCTGCGAGAAGCATGCCCGGAGGGCGTGCAGTTGCTCTGCGCGCCGCGGCGACCGGAATGGTGGGACGAAGCGGCGGAAGTACTCGCTCCTTGCGTTCGACGCTCATCCGGCGAACCCGGAAGGAAAGACACATCGCGGTTTCTGCTCGACACGATCGGTGAACTCGGCTGGGCCTACGGGTTTGCAGATGTTGTCGTTGTTGGCCGCAGCTTTGGCGATCTGCACGGCTCTGATCCTGTAGAGCCGATCGCGCGAGGCGCCGCCACGGTCATCGGACCCGCCGTTTCCGACTTCAAGAACACGATCGATGTACTCGTGGCGGGAGGTGGTTTGATTCAGTGCCTTCCGGAGCAACTCAGCAGCACGCTGCACGATCTTCTCGCGAACCCAAAGGTCCGCGACGAACTGGTCCAGCAAGGACAACGCGTCATCCACGAGCAACAGGGCGCCACAGCGCGATGCGTCGCGTTGTTGTTGGAGCCGGGTTCCGCTGTCTGAGTTCTTACAGCAACCGCCGCCGGATCCGGTGAAGGACCCGGCGGCAGTGCGGGGAGAAAGGACTAGATGGAGAGAGGGAAATGAAGTCGATTCTTCTTCTGTCAGTCGATACGGACTTTCTCCGTTTTGGTTCCTCTGAATCGACTGGAAGCGGCGAAAACGGGCCTCATGCATGCCTTGCGGCGTTTGTGGCTCTACCATGCTCCTCGTGAATGAATCCGACGTACTGGCAGTCATCCGGGAACGAGTCCAAACAACCGATCCGCGAGTACTTCTGGGGCCCGGTGATGATTTGGCGGAAGTCTTGGTGGGGGACGAAGCCGCGTCGCTGCTCGTGGGTGTCGATCAGGTTGTCGACGGGCTGCACGTGCTGGCAGCCCGCGTGTCGTGGGACCGAATCGGAGGAAAGGCCATGCGACGCGCCCTGAGCGATGTCGCGGCGATGGCAGGCACACCGCTGGCGAGCGTGGCTTCGGTCGTGCTGCCCCCAAACGCCCTCGATACAGATATCAAGGCCCTGTGCAAGGGGCTGCACGAGACCGCGGCAGCGTTCGACGCGCCGCTCGTCGGTGGCGATGTCGCGATTCATCGGCTTCCCGATCATCCGCTGAGTGTCTCGGTCACCGTACTGGCAACGCCCGTGCCCCCCGGCCCGGTGCGACGGAACGGGGCATGTGATGGTGACCTGCTCGTCGTGACCGGCCATCTCGGTGGTTCACTCGAAGACGGTGGGGGGGGGTCTCACCTCGATTTCACGCCGCGCATCTCCGAAGCCCTGCATCTCAGGGAACTCTTCGGCAAAGGGCTCCACGCGATGATCGACATCAGCGATGGTCTGGGGCGTGATGCCGGCCGGCTTGCCGAAGCCGCCGGGCTGCAGGCTCACATTGAGGCTGAGAAACTTCCACGCAGGCCGGCCGCATCAATCGCCGCAGCGATGGGCGACGGGGAAGACTACGAACTGCTTATGGCTGTCGCCAAAGATGCGGAAGTGCCCGATTCGGTGCCGGGCGATCATGGCCCATGTCCGCTGACCGTCATTGGCCACTTCGCCCCGAATCCAGCCGGCGATGACCGCCGAGTCGTAGTGTTCGGCGAGGATGGACAAGAAGATGCCTCCGAGTGCGGATGGGACCACGGCCAATGAGCGGGTCGTGTATTGATCTTCCCGATCTCGAATCGCACCAGCGTTTCGGCCGCGTGATTGCAGGCCTGCTCGTCGGCGGCGACATCGTCGCGCTTCGCGGTGAACTCGGCGCCGGCAAGACAACACTCGTTACCGCGATCGGTCAAGCCATGGGCATCGATGACATCTCCAGTCCGACCTTCGGCATCATCCACGAACATCCACGCCTGCAGGGCGGACGATTGCTGCATGTTGATGCGTACCGGCTCGGTGGTGTGGACGAACTGATCGATTTGGGGTGGGATGAGTGGGCGGGGGATCCGGATACCATCGTCTGCATCGAGTGGGCCGATCGCATCGAAGCCTTGCTCGATCCGCGATGTCTTCTCGATGTGAAGTTGTGGCACGCCGGCGACGGCCGCGCTGCTCAGGTTCGCTGGGAGGACTCGGAACGGCTGTCTTCGTTGCTGGCAGCGGGGGATACCCCATAGATCACGAAGCGATGGCCAACAGTGGTCCAGCCCATCTGCTCAGCCAGCCGCTCTCGCAATTGCACGACCTCGTCGCACTGCAGGGGGACCAACTCGCCAGTCTGCACGCAGACCATGTAGTCAGACGGGTCGCGGCCGTAGGCAAGTTGGTAGTGCGTCACCTTGGCATCGAGCAGCATGAAAGGTGTCACGATGCCTGCGTCCTGCAAGAGCCGCAGGGTTCGATAGACCGTGGCTTTGGACACATCCTTGCCGTCGCCTCGCATCTTCATCAGAAGCGAGTCGGCGTCGAAGAGGTCGTCCATGTCCATGACTGCTGCAAGTACATCGGCCCGCTCTGAGGTGTAGCGAAGCGAGCATGACTTGAGGTACCGTCTAAAGACAGCGCACAGCGGCGCGAGAATTGGAGGCACTTCAGGCGTGTCGGTGACTTCAGCAGAATCCATTGCCAGTGATGGTACAGGCAAGCAGCTACGCGTCCTCGCCTTCGAGGCGTGGGATGGCGGCTCACACCGCGCCGTACGGGAATCAATCCAGCGTCATGCCTCCATGGACTGGCACTGGCACACGCTGCCGCGGGGCAACTGGCGAATTCGGCAGCGGCTCGGTGCAGTCGCGCTCTCAAAGATGGCCACAGAAGCAGTGGGGGTGCCCGATGTGCTCTTCGCCACATCTCTGATGTCCTTCAGTGATCTGTTGGCGCTGCTGCCGCGAGAGTATTCTGCAGCGAAGCGAGCATGACTTGAGGT
>DOVP01000107.1:0-231 GCA_003520025.1 Phycisphaerales bacterium | reverse complement strand
ATGCCTCCATGGACTGGCACTGGCTCACGCTGCCGCCCGCGAATTGGCGATGGCGGCTGCGACTTGGCGCGACCGACCTCGCTGCCCAAGCGGCCGAACCAGACGTGGTGGGGGCAGCGTGGGATGCCGTCTTCGCGACCTCGCTGGTATCGCTGGCAGAGCTGGTTGCGTTGCTGCCGCCACAACTGGCGGGCATGCCTCGCATCCTGTACATGCACGAGAATCAAGTCG
>DOVP01000303.1 GCA_003520025.1 Phycisphaerales bacterium | reverse complement strand
TCTCTGTGGCCATGCAGCCAGCCAAGGGTTACCACCGCATGATTCGATTGGCAGGTGCCCCCACAATCGCTGCGGTGCTTCGCGAGCCGAAGGTCGGAGTCACGCCAATGGGCTCGCTGCTGCGGGTGGCGGGCACGCTGGAACTCTCGGGCTTCAACCACCGGCTCGACCCGAATCGGGTCAAACAACTGATGGCTGGCGCTCAGACCTTTCTGCCGGGGATCCGCGGAGCCGAGCCGGTCGATCTGTGGTGCGGGCTGCGGCCGTGCACGGCCAGCGGACTGCCGGTCATCGGTCGCGGTCTTGAGGGCGCCTGGATCGCGACCGGACACGGCATGATGGGCGTCACGCTCGCCCCCGGCACCGCCAAGTTGATTGCCGATGACATGCTGGGTGAGCCGGTTCCGGACTGGGCTGAAATGCTGCAGCCGCGATAGCAGAAACGATGGCGACCTCGCCTACGCCGGCTCGAGCACTTCCCGGTACGTCACGCCACGGGCCGCGAGTTCCCGCAGCAGCGTGTCGAGTACCCGCTCATCGGCGGCCAGGACTTCCGGCGGATGGACGCCAGGTGTGCTGACGATGCCCGACTCAATCATCCTCGCCATGATCGTCGCGGGGAAGGCCGTCGTGCGGGCCATGCTGGTCCAGTTGGTCACGGGGTCGAGTTCGTCGTAGAGATCCCACGACAACCGGGTCGGCACGCCATCGAGGTCGCCCTCAGCCTCGACGCGCATGACGGTCAAGTCCCGCTCACCCGGCTCATAGGTCCACTTGGGAAAGAGCATGCGGCAGGTCAACTCCCGCGGGCTCACCATGCAGCCGTTGATCTCGATCGGCTCATCGTTGAGCAGACCGGTTTCGCGCATCGCCCACACGAGGTCTCGGTGCCCGGGATACCGCATGGTCTGCTCAAGCATATTGGGAACATCAAGCGTTTCGGTCAGGCTGCGAAGGCCATCGGTATTGAATGCTTCAAGCGTGCCGGTCTCTGGAAAGTCAATCAAGACTGGCTCACTCAATGCTTCGCGGAGAACAACCTCACCGTCCTCAACGATTCTCGCGGGCCGCAGGTATTCCTCGATCACGTCGTGTGGACTGAATCCGGCCTTGTACTGCCACGGGGGCTGGCGGTCGATCGGCAGGCCACCCACCCGAATCACGATTGATCGGCAGGGAGAGAGCCGATGGGCCGCGACGCCGGCGAGCAGGTTGCTCATTCCGGGGGCCACCCCGCAGTCCACGACGGCCACAGTGCCGCTTTGTTGGGCCATCTCGCTCAATTGCCAGGCGTCCTCAGGCATGAAGGAGATGTCGCAGTAGGGCTTGCCGGTCTCGATGACCGCCTGGAGGGCGGCATGACCAAATCGGCTCGGCAGGGCGCCGAGCACGGTGTCGGCATTCGAAGCGATCTGCCGGACCATGTCGGGGCACGACAAATCGGCCTGCTGCACCTGGAGGGCCTCATTCTGCCCTTTCGCGAAATCCAATTTTTTCTGATCGAGGTCGAACAAGGTGACCTGCCGACCCGTCTCTGATGCCAGATCAAGGGCCATCACGGCGCCCACCAGTCCGCCGCCAAGCACCACCGTCTGATTCATCACGATCTCCCTGTGAGGCGCTGGATAAAAAAAAATTGCCGTTGATGACAAAAAGTCCGAACAGGGCACACGCCTGTATGGACATCTCAATAGTAGTTGATGAAGGATCGCCCCCGTCGGGGAACCGCCGGCCAGATCCCGCCGAACCCTTTCATGGGGCATTGCCAAGGATTGGCCTTGGCGGCCCCGAATCGAAGATCCGAAAAGTCAGGAGTTTCTCAGGCCCACACGCGACGAACCAACGGATGACAGCCCACATCCCCCGCCGCCACATCAGGCCCTGCCTCGGCCGACACCAGCGTCCTTTCCCGTAAGCCCCTGCCGCGTACGCAGAGGCTTCCTCACAGCAGCCCAGCCCCGATTTGGCCATGACCGCCAACGGGAGCCGCACCGAGGAGCAGTTCCGTGCAGATCACCCAAAAACGCGCCGACCTCGTGCTCGACCTCTTCGAGCAGTACTACACAAGAGTCTTCTGCTTCGCCCGCAAGTCCTTGCCGGCCGAAAGCGCCGAAGACATCTCTCAGGAGGTCTTCTCCCGCCTCCTGCAACTAAGACACCTTGAGGAACTCGATGTCATCTCGATCAGTTATCTGATCAAGATCGCCGACAATCTCATCAAACGCCGGTACAACCGCGGGCAGCGATTCAATCGTTTTCTCGAAGCGGCCCATGCCGAGACCCGGGATCGCCGCGGTGGTGACGATCGAAACGAACCCACATCAGAACTCAGTCGCGAGTTGACGGATTGCCTCAACACGCTGCCGCCAAGCGAGCGGGAAGCCGTTCGGCTGGTAGTCTGCCACGGGCTGAGTTATCAAGAAGCCGCCGAGTCGCTTGGCGTGCCCGTTTCAACGGTCAACAACTGGAAGTACCGCGGCCTGCAGCGTCTCAAGGAGATGAGCGACGACGGACACGAGACTGGACACGCCGCGTAGGAGTTCCGACTCGACGATTGCCATCACCGGCGGCTCGGGACTGATCGGAACGGCTCTCCGCCGCCGACTTCAGGAACGCGGCACCAGCATCCTGCGGTTGGTCCGGCACGTGCCGACTGCGGCAGATGAGGTGCGGTGGGATCCCGAAAGTTCCTTCACGCCTGATCCTCGCCTTGAAAAACTCGATGCCATTGTCCACCTCGCAGGAGCCGGCATTGCCGATCGTCGCTGGACGGCATCGCGGCGGGAGGTGCTCCTCCGAAGCCGCGTCGATGGCACGCGGTTTCTGGTCGAGGCCCTGCAACAACTTGAACACCCACCCGCCGCCTTTGTGCAGGCTTCCGCGATCGGCTGGTACGGCGATCGGGGCGACGAAATTCTGACCGAACAATCGCCGCGGGGGCAAGGCTTTCTCTCCGGGCTGGCCTACGCGTGGGAGCGAGCGGGTGAACCCATCGAGCAGACCGGAACACGGCGAGTCGCGCTTCGGATGGGCATGGTGCTCTCTGCCTCCGGCGGCGCACTGGCCCGCATGAAACCACTCTTTCGGCTCGGCCTCGGAGGTCGCCTCGGCAACGGGCGGCAATGGGTGAGTTGGATTGCGATGCCGGACCTCATCGACATCATCATCCGAAGTTGCAGCGATGAAACGCTTCGGGGACCGGTGAATGCAGTGTCGCCAAACCCCGTCACGAACCGCGAATTCACCGCAGCAATGGCCCGCCATTGCCACCGCCCTGCCGTATTGCCCGCACCTGCCTGGGCCCTGACGATGGGGCTGGGAGGCATGGCAGGCGAGCTGCTGCTGTCGAGTCAGCGGTGCCTCCCAGCAATATTGACCGCTTCTGAGCATCGTTTTACACATAAAACGATCGAAAACGGGCTTTTTATTCTCAGCTCCTGAGTGGTTTTCCTGTACCTGAACGCCCCCCCCATGTAGAGTGGGGCGTGGCCGATCTGCCCTTGTTTGGGGAGAGCCACAAATGGGAAAGAGAATTCAGAGAAGGAGTAAGTCCCGTGTACACAACCACTACCACCCTGCTGGGCGCGATCGCTATGGCGACCGGCGTTCATGCTGGAGCACCGCTAATGGATCATGTTGGCGCCGACGATGGCTCCAGCGTTGATACCAGCAACATCACCGCCTGCCAGTACTTCGAAGCCGCGTACTCCGTTTACAACATCGCGACCCTTGATAACTTCGATAACTCCGCTGGCTCATCTGCCAGTGAGGCTCACGCGGTCGTCAGTGGTTGGAATGGCTATACCACTATCGATGGTGTAACTGGACTTCAAGTCAACTTCTACAT
>DOVP01000216.1 GCA_003520025.1 Phycisphaerales bacterium | reverse complement strand
CCAGCCCCGACCCGCGTCATGAAGTTGATGGCCGCTACGTCGATGTGCTCGGCCGCCACCACGAAATCACCTTCGTTTTCGCGGCCCTCATCATCGACCAGCACGATGGGCCTGCCCGCGCGGAGATCCTCAAGAATCTCCGGGATCATGCTGAGGCTGCTACTGGTCATCGTGGCCCTGTCCGTCACGCGAGGCTCCGTTTCTGGTGCGGAAAGAGAGCAATTGTAGCGGGGATGGCGTCCAGTTCGCTTCAGCACAGTCCCGCTGGAGGGGACAAGGATTTCTTGAGAGCACCATTTCAGTACATTCACACACGTTTTACGTCTTGTCAGCCCTGAGTGCCCATTTTCAGCCTGCCTCTCGTGCCCAACCTGGCGGAACTTCTGGGCATCACCGACATCGATGACTGCTGGAGGAGTTGATAGAGCGGTTTGCCCTGTGCGAAGCGAGGCAACGGGGCCTTTCTCCGGTGACAGGGGAACAGGCTGCCATCTGGAACCGCTCAAGTGGCGCTGCTACCTTTTGGAGATGCCTACCGTCTCCAATCTCTGTCATGCCATGGAATCGATCGCACCACTCCAGTATGCGGCGGAGTGGGACAACGTCGGCCTGCTGGTGGGGCGGCGAGATGCATCGATTTCAAAAGTCTTGTTGTGCATCGATCTCACCTCGGCCGTGCTGCAAGAGGCGACCGAGTCGGGTGTTCAGGCGATCGTGGCCTACCACCCCACCATCTTCACCCCACGGACGCGTATGAGCGATGAGGATCGTGGGGGCGACCTGCTTCTGTCCCTGATTGAGGCGGGCATTGCGGTATACAGCCCGCATACAGCCCTCGATGCCGCCGCTGGTGGCATGACCGACTGGCTGATCGAAGCGGTTGGCGAAGGTGCCGTGAGCCCGATCGAATCGGCCAGTGAGCTGGGCCCTTCCGAAACGCTCATGATCGTGACGTACACGCCTCGCGACAGGGTGGACGAGGTCCGCGCTGCGATGGCCTCCGCCGGCGCGGGACGAATCGGCGAATACACGCACTGCTCAACGGCGATCGACAGCAGCGGCACGTTCCGGGGGGAGGATGGGACCAATCCGGTGGTCGGTCAGGCAGGCGAACTCGAATCTGTCGAGGAAACTCGGCTGATGATGGTGTGCGGCCAAGCGGCTCTGGCCGTGGCCGTTGCGGCACTTCGGGCGGCACATCCCTACGAGGAACCCCCTGTGCATGTCGTTCCGCTCGCGGGGCGACCGATGCACGATACCGGGAGCGGGCGGGTAACTAGGTTGGACAGCCCGCTCAGGTTGGAACAGATCATCGATCGATACAAGGCGCGGCTCGGCGTGACCACGATGCGAGTGGTCGAGGGCATTGGTGGTCCGCAGAAACACACGACGATCGGATGTTGTCCGGGCGCCGGTGGCGCGATGCTCGCAGCCGCCGAGCGAGTTGGCGCGACGGTGTTCGTGACTGGCGAAATGCGTCATCACGATGTGCTCGCCGCGCGAGAACGCGGCACGAGCGTGCTGCTCGCTGGCCATACGAATACCGAACGGGGATACTTGCCGCTGTTGCGATCGCGTCTGGAGGGAGCGCTGCCCAACTGTGAGATTGGTGTCTCCGCCGCCGACATCACGCCGTGGGTTGATGCGTGATCAGACCGGCTCGATGACGACGGCCGTTCCGTAGCACAACACCTCGGTTGCCGTATCCACGACATCAGACGACTCGTATCGAAGTCCCACGACGGCGTTGGCACCCATCTCGGCCGCATGTTCAAGCATGTGTTCGAGCGCCTCACCACGGGCCTGTTCGCACATCTCGCGGTAGGCACCGATCCTGCCGCCGACGATCTTCTTGAGGCCCCCCACGATGCCCTGGCTGATGGTCGGGGCTCTGACCACGATACCTCTGACCATCCCCTTGTACTCGGCGATGTTGTGACCATTGAAGTCAAAGGTTGTTGTGCACGGGATACTCATGTTTGGCTTCCTCCTGAGTGGGCGTGACAGCCTATCCTACATGGCTCCCATGCGCCGTCACATTCACGAAACAGCTCCGGCCAAACTGAACCTGGCGCTCTCCGTCGGGCCGCCCGACGATGGGCACGGTATGCACCCGATCAGTTCGTGGATGGTGACCATGGATCTGGTGGATGACTTGTATGTGACGCGGCTCGCCGATGAATCGATTTCCCGGTATGCCATCCAGTGGCAGGACGATGCCAAGAGACCATCCGACATCGACTGGCGAATCATCGACGACCTCGCAGTGCGGGCGCATCAGGCGCTGGAGCGGTTTGCAAATCGGCAGTTGCCGGTGCAGATGCGTCTGGAAAAACGCATCCCAGTCGGTGGCGGGCTTGGCGGCGGATCCTCTGATGCAGCTGCGATGCTGAGGGCGTGCAACCAGTTGTTCGAACTGCATCTCTCGGACGACGAGCTCCGCCACGTCGCCGCATCGATCGGCTCAGATGTACCGTTTCTCGTTCGCGGTGGCAGCGCTCTTGTGGGCGGATTCGGCGATCGCATCGAATTGATCGACAACATGCCGGATTTCTTCGCGGTGTTGTGCCTTCCGGAGGCCTCCTGTTCGACCGCCGCCGTGTATGGCCGTTTCGATGCAATGGGCGGCGCTGCACTCCGCAATGACGCCGTTCTGGCGGCCACCGAAAGCGGTCGTTTCTTCAACGAACTGGCTGAACCGGCGATGCAGGAAGTTCCGACGCTCCGCGATCATCAGACGGCCATCGAACAGACCGCCGGACGTCCTGTTCATGTCAGCGGCAGCGGATCGACCCTGTATCTGACCTGCGATACATCGATGGAGGCTGGAGCCCTTGCGGCCGCCATCGAATCCACCCACAAACTCCCGGCCATCCCCACAAGACCCATGCGGATCGATGCCCGGCAACTCGAATTGATCGAATAATCTGGAGACTGCCATGACTGCCACGATGACCTTGTATCCAACCGCCACCGACTTCGCCCCGGCCGACCTTGACGGCACCGATTGGTCACAAGTTGGCCCGTTGTACCAGTCGCTGCTCGATCGCACTCTCAAATGCAAAGGGTGCCTAGAGGGTCTGCTGCTCGATCGAAGCGAACTTGATGCTGCTGTGTGCGAAGCCTACTCGACGCTGTATATCGAGATGACCCGTCATACCGATGACAAAGAGATCAAGGCGGCCTTCCTTCGATTTGTCGAAGAAATGGAGCCGAAGATCAAGGACATCTCCTTCAAACTCGATCGCCGCATCGTGCAGTGTCCCTTCGTCGATGATCTCGACCAAGAGCGGTACGGCGTGATGCTCCGCAACATGGATGCGGATGTGAAACTGTTCCGTGAGGAGAACATCGAATTAGAGGTCGAGGAGACCAAACTTGGCCAGCAGTATGCGGAGATGTGCGGCGAGATGACCGTGCAGTTTCAAGGCGAAGAAAAGACGCTTCCCCAGATGTCACCGTATATGCAGGAGAACGACCGGACAGTTCGGGAAGAGGCGTTCCAACTCGTTGCATCCAGAAGACTGCAGGACAGCGAGAAGATGGATGAAATCTTCGATCGCATGATCGCGATTCGGAACACCAAGGCCGACAACGCCGATCTGGAGGACTATCGCGACTGGGCCTTCTGTTCCAAACACCGCTTCGACTACACACCTTCGACCTGCGAGAGTTTTCACCGAGCCATCCGAGAGAACGCGGTTCCGATCATGCACGCAAGCAACGCAAGGCGATCCAAATCACTTGGTGTCGACGTGCTTCGGCCATGGGATCTTGATGTTGATCCACTTGGCCGGCAGCCACTGCGCCCATTCAGCGGGCAACAGGAACTGGTGGACGGTGCCAGCCGCATCTTCCACCGAATGGAACCCTCGCTCGGCGAACTGTTTGACACCATGAGAGAAGGCGACTCACTCGATCTGGAGTCCCGCAAGGGCAAGGCTCCGGGCGGATATCAATCCGACCGAGAGCGACAGCGACGACCTTTCATCTTCATGAACGCGGCCGGCGTGATGCGGGATGTGGACACCATGATTCACGAGGCGGGCCACGCCTTCCACGCCATGCTCTCGCGGAATGAGCCACTGGTGTCCTACCGGCACCCACCAATCGAGTTTGCCGAAGTCGCATCGATGAGCATGGAACTCATTGCGCATCCTTTCCTTGATGAGTTCCTCAACGAAGATGAGGCGGATCGTGCTCGGCGGAAGCATCTCGAGGGTGTTGTGGACACCTTGTGCTGGGTGGCGACCATCGATGCCTTCCAGCACTGGCTCTACACACATCCACATCACACTCAAGATCAGCGAGATATCTACTGGCTGGAACTACACGCCCTGTATGGACCAGATGTGTCATGGGAGGGGCTGGAGCAGGAGCGCACCAAGTTGTGGCATCGGCAACTGCATCTCTTCGAGGTACCGTTCTACTACATCGAGTATGGCATCGCGCAACTCGGCGCCTTGCAGATGTGGATGATCTATCGTGAAGATCCTGCTCGGGCAATCGAGTTGTACCACGCAGCCATGAGCCTCGGAGGTTCCAGACCGCTGCCCGAACTCTTTGAAGCAGCGGGACTGGTATTTGATTTCGGCCCAGTGACGGTGGCGCGTTTGCTTGCGGAGGTCGAAACCGAACTTGCGAAGTTGCCCGAATGAGCGCTCGTCCATGGCGGCGAAGCCCCGAGGATTTTGCGGCGGACATTGAGCAGGCGATTGGGTGGATGGTTCGCCACATGGGCGATGCATCCGAGCGATCGGTGTGGTCACGTGCGCAGCCAGGTGAGGTCGGTTCGAAGATTCCGAAGACACCACCCTCCGAACCGGAGCCACTCAAAGATGTACTGCGTGACATGCAGAAGATCATCGAGCCGGGGCTGGTCCGTTGGGATGCGCCTGGATGGATGGCATGGTTTCCTTCCAACGCGCACCCAGATGCCATGCTTGGCGATCTGCTCGCAAGCGTTGCGGCGCAGCAAGGCATGCTTTGGACATCGAGCCCTGCGTGTACCGAATTGGAAACACGGATGCTTGAATGGCTGCGGACCGCCATGGGTCTACCCGTGTGCTTTGCAGAAGGTGGACTTGGCGGCGGCGTGATTCAGGACACGGCAAGCAGCGCGGTGCTGGCCTGCATGATTGCGGCCCGGGATCGCGCGACGCAGAGCCGAGCGACTCGTGAGGGAGGCAGTGCCTGCGGCGGGCTTGTGGCCTATGCCTCGGAACAATCCCACTCATCGGTTCTCAAGGCAACGGGCATCTGCGGCATCGGACGAGACAATCTGCGATTGGTTCCAACCGATGATGAATTCAGAATGGATGCGGACTCTTTGTCCGAGATGATGAAACGCGATATGGCTGCCGGACGACAGCCGTGCTTCTGCGTCGCAACCGTGGGTACTACCGGATGCGGGGCGATCGATCCTGTTGCGGCGATTGCAGAAGTCTGCCGATCACATGGAGCCTGGCTACACGTCGATGCTGCGTGGGCCGGAACGGCGGCGTTGTCTTCGAGACATCGGAACACCATTGTCGCCGGGGCGTCGGAGGCCGATTCGTGGACTTTCAATCCGCACAAATGGATGGGCGCGTCCTTCGACTGTTCGTGTTTGTGGCTGGCTGATAGCCGCCCGCTGATCGATGCCATGTCGATCGAACCCGAGTATCTTCGGAACGCTGCGACTGATGGCGGCGACGTGATCGACTACCGCGATTGGCATATCCAATTGGGACGGCGGTTCCGGGCGATGAAACTCTGGGTACTGCTGAGGCGGACCGGCGTGTCGGCGTTGGCGAACATGGTGGACTTTCATGTGTCGCTTGCGAAGACGATAGAGCAGCATATTGGAGCGCACCCAAAACTCGAACTGGCGGCACCGCGAAGTCTCTCACTCTTGTGTATTCGGCATGTGGACGGCGATGCAGCGACGCAGCAACTGCTTGACGCTGTGAATGCGGACGATCGGTTTGCGGTAACGCACTGCACACTTGATGGTCGACTGGTCATGCGGGTTGCCATCGGCGCGTTGTCGACAGAACTCGCTGATGTTGAGACGTTCAGCGAGTATCTCTTGGCAGCAATGTGAGCCTCAGTCGAAGTTCCAGTTTCCGTGCGAATTGCCGCTTTTAGACTCCCAGCGAAGTGATTCTCGATCTCCACTGATGTCATACTCGCCGACGAAGGTCCATGGATCCCCATCACCCTCATCGACAACGAGCGTGATGATGAAGTCATCACCATCCACCCACTGGTAGGAGCCGTTGAAACCGGCATTTGAAAAGGCCATGGTGCCCTGGTCTGTTGTCGGGAGGGCACCATCGTGCTCGGACTGCCACTGAAGGATGATGTCTGCCCCGTTATTTAGACCATTGATGCCATCTTCGATTTGGACATAGATGATCGACATCACCATCGCCGTGATGCCTATGCCCAGAGCGGCGGCGAAGAACAAGATCCAGACCGCAACTAGGCAGAGCCACAACGATCCAAACAGTCCGATGATGAGGCCGGCGAGAGCAAAGCCTTTTGGGTCGCGCCGCATCGCGATTGCGCCCATGATGGCGGCCACGGGGGAAAGAATGCCAACGGAGAACAATCCGACCAAAGACACGATGAATGCTGCAAGCCCGAGTCCGTTCTGCTCAGGCGGCTCATAGCCTGTTTCGGGCGAAAGTTGAGCACTCATCGTTTCAGCGCCTTGTTGAGTTGTTTTTCGTTGGTGCAGATTTTGAAGACCTTGTCAAGTTTGACCATGCGAAGCAGTTGTTCGAGTTCACTCGCGACGTTGGCAAGCACGACCTTCATCTTTCGTCCAGCGGCGCGGCTGCGCGCATCGACAAGCATGCCGATGCCCATGCTGCTCATGAATGTCACTTCCTTCATGTCGATGACCAGCCACTTGAATCCACGAAGATCTGCAAAGGCGTCTTCGAAGGCGGCCGAGATGATCTCGGACTCACGTTGGCTGATGGTCGGCGCGTGAATCGAAGCTACGAACGCATCGGCATCTGGCGCGAAACGAATGAACAGGCTTGCACTGGTGTCGTTGACGGGTCACCTCCCCCCCGGTAATCAGCAGAGCCGTACTTTACGCTGCAGGCGAAATGGATGTCAACAACGTGTCCAGGTCCCGCAGCATCTCAGAGGCATTTTGGTATCGATCGGCCGGATCTTTTGCCATGGCTGTCGAGACGATCGAGGCAACGTCCTCGGGAAGATCCGGGATGATGTCCCGTGGATCCGGGATCGGAGATTCGCGATGATGCTTGAGGACCTCGCGGACATCACTTGAGCCGTGGAATGGCGGCTGTCCAGTGAGTAGGTGGAACCAGGTGGCACCCATCGCATAGAGATCGCTCCGGTGATCAACCAGTTTTCCGCAACACTGCTCCGGACTCATGTAATGCGGGGTGCCGATGATGTGGTCGGTTCCGGCGATGTCGGTCGTGTTGGGCGCGAGGACTAGGCCGAAGTCACTGAGTTTGGCAAGACCTGTTTCGTCGATCAGGATATT
>DOVP01000310.1:6456-7938 GCA_003520025.1 Phycisphaerales bacterium | reverse complement strand
ATGGCCCGCAACTGTCGGCGGAACATCGGAATGTTCTGCAAACTGTAGCGAATGCTCCGTAGGCCAAGGAATGGATTCCGTTCCGGCTCAAGAGAGTGCGCCTGCGTGTACTTGTCAGCACCAAGGTCCAACGTACGGATCGTGAGTGGGCGACCATCAAGCCGCTTCAGAGCCGTCGAATAATGCTCGAAGAGCTCCTCTTCGTCGGGCTCGATCGCGCTGGTGAGATAGGTGAACTCGGTGCGATACAAGCCGACGCCATCTCCGCCAACTTCGAGCAGCCCGTCGATCTCGCGAACGAACTCTATGTTGCCAAACAGGTCGATGTGGGTTCCATCCGCCGTCTTGGTTTCACCGGCGGGGCCAACCGACGCTCGGAACTGCTCGAGTTTTTCTTTCCGTCGCTGGAACCTTGCCGTCGCCTCCTCGTCAGGATGCACCACGATGACGCCATCGGTTCCATCCACAATGATCGGATCGCCATCGCTGATGTCGCCGAGCACATCTCCGCAGCCCACCACAACCGGCACACCAATTGCCGAAGCAACGATCGAGGCGTGATCGGTCCGCCCACCCGCCTCAAGCACGATCGCAACGACCTTCTCGCAGCTCAGCGACGCGGCATCTGCCGGCGTGAGTTCATGGGCGAGCAGTACGACCGGCTCCTCCACCTTCTCGAGCCGCTCGCGGGTCCGCCCGAGGAGGTGATCAAGAATTCGGCGTTCCAGATCAAGTACATCGCGGGCCTTGTCGCGAAAGACGGGGCTGCCCATCGTTCTGAACCGCTCGGCCAACCCGTGGAAGGCTTCAGAAACGGCGTAGGCAGCGGTCACGCCCTCATCGAGGATCCTCGCCCGAACTGGGTCGATGAGGGCCTTGTCGCGGAGCAGCACGAGGTGCACATCGAAGATCTGCGCGGCCTCTGGGCCGAGATCCCGCTCGACCTGATCCCGGTCCCCGGCAAGTGATGCCACCGCGGCATCAATCGCCACATCGAGCGACGCGACCTCTTCGGCCCGCCGGGGCTGCGCAACATCGTCCCGGGCAATACGTTCGCGAGCCTGATCGAGCACGAACGCGCCAGACTGGGCGATGCCAGGAGCCACCGGGATGCCTTGGAGCTTCTTCATCATTGGTCCCCCTGCTCCAGAGCGGGCTGGGCATTGTAAGGGCGGCGGCGGCGCACATGGTGGCGGCGGAGGTACCCTGCTCGCCCATGAACGCCCCTCCCGAACTCAGTTTGCAGCAAGTCCAGCACATAGCGGCACTTGCCCGCCTTGCGCTCTCTGAAGATGAGTTCGTCGCGATCGGCGAGGATCTCAAAGCGATCCTCCACCATGTTGACCGACTCTCCAAAGTAGATGTGAGCGGCATCGAGCCGATGAGTTCCCCGCAGAGCCACTGCTCACGGCTGCACGGCGACAAGCCGCAGCAGCCGCTGCCCGTTGAGACCGTGCTGAATCTGGCGCCGGAGCGGGAAGG
>DOVP01000310.1:0-6082 GCA_003520025.1 Phycisphaerales bacterium | reverse complement strand
GCCCGAAACGGCACGCGATATCGCCTCTGCGGTCGCGTCCGGCGAGACAACCGCCACAGCAGTCCTCGACGAGCGGCTTGCCCGCATCGAAGCCCTCGATGGATCGCTCGGCTGCTTTCAAGCCGTTCGCGAAGATACTGCACGGTCCATGGCCGCAAATGTAGACCGCCGCATCGCTGCAGGCGAGCCCTTGGGGCCGCTCGCAGGCGTCCCGATCGCCCTGAAGGACAACATCATGGTCGCGGGGGAACCTGCGACCTGTGGGTCCCGCATTCTGGAACACTTTGTCAGCCCCTACGATGCGACAGTGACCGAGCGGCTCCGCGAAGCAGGCGCCGTCCTGCTCGGGCGAACCCGCTGCGACGAATTCGCGATGGGTTCTTCGACCGAGTACTGCGCCTACGGCCCGGTCCACAACCCATGGGATCTTGAGCGGGTGCCCGGCGGATCATCCGGCGGCAGCGCTGCAGCGGTGGCGGCAGGACTCGTTCCATGCGCCCTCGGCAGCGATACCGGCGGATCCATCAGGCAGCCCGCGGCGTTCTGCGGCATCACGGGGCTCAAGCCAACGGGCGGGCGGATCAGCAGATGGGGGCTCGTGTCCTTCGCACCAAGCATGGACCAGATCGGCCCCTTCACCCGAAACGCCGCCGACGCCGCGTTGTTGCTGCAGGTGATGGCCGGCGAAGACCCTCGCGATGACACCTCGGCATCGGCGCCCGGAACCGGCGGCATCGATGCGCTGCAGGAGCCGCTTCAGGGATTGCGGATCGGCATCCCAAGCGAACACCTCTCCGAGGAGAACGACCCAGCCATCAATGAGGCAGTACACCGCGCCGCGGATGTGTTCAGCAGGCTCGGATGCGAGGTCAAACCGGTCAATCTCGAAACCACCGAACTCGGCATCGCCTGCTACTACGTTCTCGGCCCCGCCGAGGCATCGAGCAATCTCGCGCGGTTCGACGGCATCCGATACGGCCGCCGCGCCGAGGACGTCGGCGAAGGACTTGAGGCCCTGTATGCGGCGAGCCGGAGCGAAGGACTCGGCGCCGAAGCGCGTCGCCGCATCATGCTCGGGACATATGTCCTCAGCGCCGGATACTACGACGCCTACTACAAACGAGCACTCCAGGTGCGAAGACTCATTCACGACGAATACGCCCGCATCTATGCGGATGTCGACCTGCTGCTTGGCCCCACCGTGCCGTCGGTCGCATTCAAGTTCGGCTCCCATGCTGATCCAATCTCGATGTACCTGTGCGACAAATACACCGTCACCGCCAACATCGCCGGCACGTGCGGCGTGTCGATCCCTTGTGGCACGGTTGATACCGATGGCACCCCGCTGCCGGTCTGCGTTCAGTTGCAGGGGCCAGTGCTCGGCGAAGACACGCTGCTGCGAGCAGCGCATCAGTTTCAGTCAGCGACCGACTTTCATTTGGCAGTTCCTCCCCGATAGTGTTCCTCTCTCCCGTTTGCAGGAGGAGTGGGTTCTGCTGAACACTGCCAGGAAGAAACCGCCGGCTTCTTCCCCCACTCCCGCAGCGACTTCGTGATCGCCCGCTCCATCTCGCGCGCCTTCGCCTGCGCGGCCGGATCGCTAGGGTAGGGACCAACAACTGCATCAAATCTGATTCCCCCCGCGGTGAGATGTGCCCGCACCACAACCGGCCAGCCCTCAGTCGTGCGTAGAAAAATCGTCGCGGTCTTCGGCTCCACGTCCGCTGCCACCACCGCGCACAAGATCTCCGGCTCGGCGCCCGCCGATTTCACAGCCCGCTCCACATCGCTCCAGCGAACCCCGGAAGCCGGGAGCAGCGGCAGCAGCGGGCCCGGTTCCACCAGCACCCCGTCATTGAGCACCCGCCGCACCCCAATCACCTGCGAATCGCTCAGCGACACCTGTACCGGCGAGGCGGGCGTGCCGGCGTCCTTGGCGCATCCCCCAGAGACAAGCAAAAAGGCACCAAGCAGGCGTATTATGAAAACAGAGGGCATTCGGTGTCGTCCTTGAGAGGGGCAATGGTCGACATGGAGCCTACCACGACCAGAACCCCGTGAGGGGTACACTGAACCCCGGCCCCACCGGCCCCCCCCCGGACCCCCCGGACCCCGGACCGTCCCCTATGAACACCTCCAACAAGCCGAAGACGACCAGCCGCAGGGAGAAGCGGCGGCAGGAGATTCGCCGCAACATCCCGAAACCCCCAGCCGATCTGAAAGCAGCTCTGAAGCGGCCCGAGTTCATTCGCTCAGCGATCATCATCTTCGGCTTCCTGATCTTCGCCTGCCTGCTGGTCGGCTGGGGCCGCGAGCAGGTCTACGCCTACCCGGGCCTCATCGCCAAGCAAGCAAGGCTGACCCGACTGGACTACCGCATCGAGAACGCAGCGGCCACGACCACCCGCCGTGACGAAGCCCGCGCCGACTCACCGTTCATCTACGTCCCAAACACCACATCGCTTGACCGCCTGCACTCGTCGCTACTGGGCTTGCCGACGGCCGTTGCCGCCACAGAATCGCTTGCTGGTGTGGCGGATGAACTGAAGAAGGACTTCAATCTGGACGAAGCGAAACTCGCGACGATCAAGCCCTTCGCCGGTCCCGGTGGCCCGACGGATGCGTGGGCCAAATGGACCGATGCGCTCACGCAGGACGCGCTCATCAAGGCGCCTATTCTCGACCCCGAGACGTTTCAACTCTTTGCAACTCAAGCCGCGACCAACCGCGCCCTCGGATTGGCGGACGGGACCTTCGAGCGGCCACTACGAGGCGAGCCCCTGAACGTCACCAGCATGGATGGCGGCGTGATCCCCCCTCGCCTCCGCGAAATCGTCAGGCGAGCGGGGTATCCCGAGTCGATCGTCGATATCGTCACCACCCGCATCGCCCGTGACGCGCGTCCATCCATGCTGCTGGATCGCGACCGAACCGATGCGCTCGCCGACGAAGCGGCCACGGGCATCGAGCCGGTCATGATCGAACATGCTGCTGGCGAGGTCATCTACCGCCCCGGCGAATCGATCACGGCCTTGCAGCATGATGAGGCCACCCGAGAAGCTCACGTTTTCGCCACATCCGCGTCATGGACCGCCCGATGGATCCCACGCATCGGCATCGGCCTGCTGCTCGCTGCGCTCTCGATCTTCCTTGCCGGCTTCACGGCCATGACGCACCGACGCATCGCCCGGAACACACTGCGGCTGATCGCCATCTGCCTGCTCGTCGCGATCATGCTCGCCATCACGGTGCTGGTCACCGCCGATGTCCCGGCGCTCAAACTCGCCGCTTCGCTCGGTCCCCTGCTGCTGGCTGCCACCATTTTGCGGCTCTCCTACAACCAGCGGCTCGCCATAGCAGTCGCCGCCATTCAGGCTGCCATCGTCACAATGGCCTTTGGCGAGAGCATCGGCTGGTTCATCCTGCTGATGGCGGGCGCTGGCACGCTGATCGCCCAACTCCATGAGGTGCGGAGCCGCGCCTGCCTGATCCGCGCCTCGTTCATCGCCGCTGCGGTATCTGCTGGCGGCACGATCGTGCTGGGGATGATCGAGTATCCATCAGTCTCCGGTGCGATTCTGCAAGTGTTGACCGATGCCGCACTGGCCGCCGCCGCGGCGCTCTGTGTGGGCTTCCTGGTGCTGGGCATCCTGCCGAGCATCGAACGCGTCTTCCACATCACCACCGGCATGACGCTCGCCGAACTGCGTGACCCTCGCCGTCCACTCCTGCGGGAACTCCAGCAGCGAGCTCCGGGCACCTACGACCACTCCATGCAGGTCGCAAGCATCGCCGAAGCGGCTGCCGAAGCGATTGGCGCCGACGGCCTGCTCGTGTACGTGGGCGGTCTCTACCACGACATCGGAAAGATGCACAAGCCGCAGTACTTCGTCGAGAATCAGCAAGGTGGCGAGAACCGGCACGACAACCTCAGCCCCGCGATGAGTCTGCTGGTCATCATCGGACACGTCAAGGATGGCATCGAACTGGCCCGCGAATATCGCGTGCCACGCACGATCGTCCACTTCATCGAGTCCCACCACGGCACCACGCTGGTCGAGTACTTCTACCGCGCCGCCAAGCAGCGAGCGGAAGAAGCCGGTGACAAGGAAACGCCGCAGGAAGTCGAGTTCCGGTACCCCGGACCGCGGCCCCAGACCAAGGAGGCCGCCATTCTCATGCTCTCCGACTGCGTCGAGAGCGCCACCCGGGCCATGAACGAACCTACACCTGCTCAGATCGAAGGACTCGTACACGAACTGGCCGAAAAACGACTCCTCGACGGCCAGTTTGACCAGTGCCCCCTCACGCTCGCCGAACTGAGCAAGATCAAAGAAGCCATCCTCACCCGAGTCGGCGCCATCCACCACGGCCGCATTGCGTATCCAGAGGACGAGACGACCGAACCCGGCACCATGACCAAACTCAAGATCGAAGCCGCGGAAGCCTCGTAGCAGCAGCCACGCCGGAGCAGGCGAGCGGCCAATGAGGATCTCCAGATCCGATCTTCCAATGGCACTCGACGCGACAGACCGCGCCGCAGCTCTCACAGACCCGAAAAGATGAACGGAGCACTCCGACCGTCGGAGCACTCCATTCATTGCAAGGGAGCAAAGTGAGTTGTGTCTCGCGGCGTGTCCCATGTGAGTCACATCCGCTTCCACTACGTATCCGCGGAGCCCCCCTATTTCTGTCAGCACCCCCCGACTTTTTTCAATAAACGCCCCTGAGGCCCCCTATCCGGCATCGCTCAGCGAGCGTGTTCGCTCGATCGCCCCAGTGTTGGAAGCAAGCGCAAAAAAAAAAAGGCCCGGTAGCGGCAAAGCCGCATACCGAGCCCTTCCGGGGGCAAATTTGAGTCAGCCACTTGGCCGACGGGTGGAATCATACAACCTCTCCAACCTACGTCAACGACCGCAGACCTAATTTCTCAAAATACACCCCAATCAGTCGGCATAGGTCTATGCGGGCTGTGTTGACCCCAGACCGCCTATGCTGTCTGCACCCCTCGTCCACCAGGAACCAACTCCGCTCCATGCTCATCCCACTGCTCATCACGCTGCTGTGCATCAGCACGCCGAACCCCATCAATCCGCCGAGTGAGCCCCTGACGCCCCCCCCGGCAGATATCGAAGTGGCGAAGCTCCGGAAAGACTTCGCGGCCCTGCCTCGATCAAACGAGCCCGAAGTCGACTGGGCAACGCCGGCCCGGATACTGCGTGAGCGGGCCCGCAGTTTCACCGACCGCTTTCCAAATGACCCACGCGGACTTGAAATGGAAGCAACGCTGAGCATCGGTCTGCAAGACGGAATCGGCGTCGATGATGCCTTTGGCCACCTGCTGAAACTCGCGCCCCAGAAGACCACCGCTGGCCTGACGTGGACCGACTACTGGATGTCCCGCGATCCGGCCCATGCCTTTGAAGTGCTCGAAAAACTGGTTCGACAGCGGCCAGATGCTTTGTTGTATCTGGACAGGCTGTTTCGCATTCTCGCTGTTGAAGATCCGCAGCGAATCGTCGAACGGTTCAACAGGCTCGGTGGACCCGACGGTGATATCGAGCAGTGCCAGAGAGAACTGGACATACTTGCCCGCGTCGCTGGAGATATGGCCGGCGCCGTCGGTGAGCGGCTCAGGATCGACCACCCGAACAACCTCGATATCGCGATCGCAACGGCCCGCGGTCACCGGCACGCCAATCATTTCAGCGTGGCGCGGCGATTGCTTGATTCAATCCCAGAGGAACTGATGACCGACCCGGCGCATCTCTACCTCTGGTCGGACACGCATTACGCAGACCATCACTTTGAACGCGCCCGTGAATTGATCGAATCGATCGACATGGAAGCGCTGAAAACGGCAGGACGTCCCGGGCTCTTCCGCCGCCTCGGATTCATGATTCCACTCCGGCGAACCGCCGCCGAAATGTGGCCCGCCGAGCAGCAACGGCGTCTCAAGGATGCACGCCGCAACAACAACCCACTGGCACTGCTGACCATCAATGGCCGCGAGGTGGTCATGGAACTCTTCGAGGACGACGCGCCAAACAGCGTCGCCGCCTTCATCGCCGCTGCCGACCTC
>DOVP01000258.1 GCA_003520025.1 Phycisphaerales bacterium | reverse complement strand
CGCCGACGCACATCAGGAGGTCATCGACGTCGATTACGCCGTCACCGTTGAGGTCCTCAGGGCAACCCTCGCAATCGGGCACCTTGACGTCCACGTCATAGGAGGCCGCCCCGGGGCCAGGTCGCCAAAGGCCGAGGGTCAGGTCACCATCGGTCGGGGCTGCATCTGCATCGAATCGGAAGTTCGCCGAGGTTCCCCATCGGATGGCTGCGCCAGTCATGTTGTTCTCAGATGTGTGAACATCGGTCCAGAACGTCAGGACGCCACCAGAGTGCTCCCAGTGCCACGGGGCATTGTCAATGGTCTCGCCAGAATGGTAGATCGGCAACCGAGCTTCGACATTGGTGAGGGTGACGCAATCGGGCACAGGGACGCTGAACGAACCGACCGAGCGATGCGAAACCTGATTGTGTACGAGGAACTCGTAGTGATGGGTGCCATTGCCATTGTCGGTGGCGGCATGGCCAGCGTGCAGGAGGCCACTCACGACACCAGTGCCACCTTCTCCGTACTCGTCGGTGAGAACTTCTACCACGGTTGCGTTGGAGTCCACATCGTCCCACCGCATGGCTGCTGGCAGCATGTGGTCGGTGGCTCCGAGCCCAACGCAGTTCGTGGTGGAGGTGAATCGCACGGGTCGTGACGAAGCGTTGTTGAGTTGCACCCCCCAGGTGCTCTCGCCCGGATCATCATCGCCGCAGCCGGCGACATACTGACCTTCAATCCAGTATTGCGCACCAGAATTCTCTGAGGGGTTAACATCAGACGGGACGATTTGGATTCTGGCCCGAATGGTCGACGGCCCACTTGGCGAATTCGTGAACGGGTAGATGTACTCGCCGGTGGTTGCGTTGATTTCGCTCCGAGGAGCGTCGATGTTTGCGTTCAGATCAGCCCAGTAGGTATCAGCACATCCGATACCAAGGGTGTTGCAGTTTGTGCTCTGGCAGTCGCCGCAGCCCGGCTCGCTCACGGCACAAAAACTGTGCTTCAGCCAACTCAGACCGATTTGTTCGAATCGGCCATCCTTGTATCGGTATACGTTCTGCCCAATAACCGGCACATGGTTGGTGCCGCCATACCAAGGAGCCACGATATTGCCCAAATTGCAGGCGGTGGTTCCCACGGCCCAGGCCGAGATCCCGCTGTTGGTTCCGTAGTATTCAATATCGGTGCCGCCGCCACCGTAGCCGTCTTCCCCGACGAACACGGTGGTGACATCGTAGAACTCGGTTCCGCCGCCAGCTTGGGCGATGGTGGTGGACAAACCAAACGTGGCGATCGCAACGACGAGCGTGCTCCGCATATCTAGGGCGTCAAACATGGTCTCTTACCTCTCTCGTGTCTCTATCTATCTGTGGGGCAACGATCGATTACAAGGGCAACCAGAACTACCTGAGCCTACAGCCTAATACAAATTAGGACAATCACAGACACATTCCGGCTGTTTTTGCCAACTGGTTCCGCGGTTTCGGGGCCTGTGGTCATTATTTCGCGGATGTTCTTACAGGGGTTCTGGCGCCCCAATGCCCTGTTCTGGCTGCTCCGGCCTCCTCGGCCCCTCGACCTGCCACTTCCATCGCAGCCAAAGCGTCTGGGCGGTATTCCCTGCCGCAAAGGCCGCGAGCGTCACCAGAAGACCATTCCAGCGGCCAATGAGGACGCCCGCTGCAATGACGATCACAGCCACCACGAGAAAGGCGGCCACCGATCCGGTCACGGCCCGCGTTCGGTGTCGAGACACCAGCATGCCCTGCCAGTACGACTCCAGGAAGGTCAGCAGCGGCAGCGGAGCGGCGAGCCAGAGGACCTGCGTACCCAGCCGGGCGAGTTCGGGCTCCAGACCGATGACCCCGCGAAACCACAAGTCGGCCAGAGGGGTGACTGCCATGATCGTCAGAATGCCTGAGAATCCTGCGCCCCAACCCCACGCAAATCTTCGCAGCCGCCGCCGCCCGTCGGGTTCATCGCACCGAGCGATGACCACCTCATTGAAGGCGATTCCCGCCGATCGCAGCAGGAAGATCAGTCCCCCCAAGGGGCCCCACACGGCCAGACACTCCAGTGGCATCGGCATCCGAGTAATTCCGGCTGCGGCAATTGGCTGCAGCGCCAAGATCAGCATCGGGGTGATGGCCAGCGGCACATAGAAGGCAATGAGTGAAGTGGTCGGTGGCGTGAGGCCTTTGGTATCGGCAGCGGCCAGATGACGTGGCAGCAGCACCGCGGCCCGCCACCGAACAAAGATCGCCTCAACCAGAACCCCGATTGTCAGGCTCGCGGTGGCGGTCACGATTCCATTTGCTCCGTTCTGCGAGAACACCCACAGCGCCAGGAAGGTCGCCATGAGTCGAATAAACGTACCTCGGGCAATGGTCTCACGATGTCCGAATCGGATGAGCGCTCCTTGCCTGAAGCGGCGGTCAGCAATCGCCCAATTCCATGGCAGCATGATCTGGAGTCCCATTAACGCTGGAGCTTGCACATCAGCCGGAATATCAAGCAGCGGAACAAGCACCCACCAGTACAGGGGGGTCAAGGCAATGAGAGCATGAATGATGGTCAGCACGAAGCTGGCCTTGATTGTGAAGCGTCCGAGTTCGCCAAAGGAAGCAGTATTCCTACTCCACGCCGTTGAGGCTGCGAGCATCATGATGATGGGCGACTCGATCAGCAGGGCGATCGGGAAGACCACGCCGCCGAAGGCTGCGAGCATGATTTCCGGTTGTTCCAGCCGACTGACAACGCCTGCGATCGCCGGTAGTTCGGCCCCCATGAGCAGCCAACTGGCCGCGAGCGGCCACCATGTTCGCAGGATCGAACCATGCGTATTGGAATCAGGGATGGACACGGGGGGGTCTACTGTTCGACTGGTTGGGCCAAGCAGCCCCCTGTGAAGGTGCCCACCCCATTGGTATCCCATGAGACGAGAAATTCCGAGTGCGCAGCCTCGGCCCTGGCATCTGGAAAGTCGGTGCGGTAGTGCGCCCCGCGGGATTCATCTCTCGCGGCAGCGGACAAGGCGATGCCCCGCGCGATGAGCAGCATGTTGCGAAGTTCCCACGCCTGCGGAATCGGTGGAGAGAGTTCATCGGTCACGCCCGACCAGAATGCCAGTTGTCTCGCGGCAGACTCCAGCCCCTCGGCCGTCCGCTCCACTCCAACCTGTCGCCACATGAGTGATTTCATCGAATAGGTGAGGTCGGTCAGGTTCAGCCGCACGACTGGCGTGTGGTCCCCGTTCTCGGGAAGTGTCCACGAGTTCGAGACACTCGTCGGTTCGATCGTGCGTCCGCAGCGGTGTCCCATGACGAGCCCCTCGAGCAGCGAGTTGGACCCCATTCGGTTGGCCCCGTGCAGGCCCGAACTGGCGCACTCGCCCACGGCCCAGAGGCCGGGCACGCTTGTTCGGCCGTCGAGATCGGCCCGCAGTCCGCCGATCTGGTAGTGAGCCCCGGGACGAACCGGAACCGGATCACTGGCGATATCGATCCCGAAGGCATGACAGGTTCGACTGATGCCGGGGTAGAGAGCGTGGGGGTCGCCCTTGATGTTCGAAAGGTCCAGGAAGACATTCGTGTCGCCCAGAGTTGCCATTCGCGCCGTAATCGCCCGGCTGACGATGTCACGGGGTGCCAGTTCTGCATCGGGGTGCGCCTCGAGCATGAATCGCTCGCCCGTGTGGTCCCGCAGCACGCCGCCACCGCCCCGGACGATTTCGCTGATCAGCACCCGGGCTGCGCCAGCGATATACAAACAGGTTGGGTGGAACTGATAGAACTCCAAGTCTCTTGCCACCGCGCCGCTGCGAAGCCCCATCGCAAGCCCGTCGCCGGTTGCGAGCACGGGATTGGTCGTTTCCCGGAAGATCTGCCCGGCTCCGCCGGTTGCGAGCACAACCTGCGAGGTCTCAAAAGCAACGACCTGCCCGCTCTGAAGTTTCGCAAGCAGGCCAGCCGTGTCTCCGGCTTCGCTTGTGAGCACGTCGAGTGCAAAGGCGTTCTCAAATCGGGTGATGTTGGGGGCTGCGGCAATGCCTGCCGAGAGCGACTGCTGCACGACCGGCCCGGTGGCGTCGCCGGCTGCGTGGACAATGCGGTGGCGTCGGTGTCCACCTTCGCGGCCGAGGGCCAGATCACCATCGGTGCCGCGATCGAAGGCTGCGCCGTACTCGATCAAGCGATCGATGGCGGCAGGGCCGTCTTCGATGATGGCGCGAACCACGGGTTCGTCGCACAAATCGCCGCCGCACACGAGCGTGTCCTGTACGTGCTGCTCGAAGGAGTCGTCTCCGCCGAGTACGGCTGCCACGCCGCCGCGGGCCCACGAGGTGTTGGTGTCTGCTGGCTCACCCTTGGCGATCATCGCGACCCGCAGGCCCCGCGCCGCTGCTGAAAGTGCGCAACTGGCTCCGGCGGCGCCGCATCCCACGACCACGATGTCGAAGCGTATCCGCGCGATGCGGTCGGTCGAGACACCGGAGGGGAGCGCCTTGGTAAACACCGTGTGGTCTGAGTTCATGTCTCCGTCCTCACTTGCTCGGTGAAGTCGATCATGCGTTGCAGCGCAAGGCCAGCCTCTCGCACGAGTGTGTCCCGCTCGGCCGGTTCCAGCCGCGTTCGTTGACCGCTGATCTCGTCGATGCGATCGCC
>DOVP01000047.1:596-3990 GCA_003520025.1 Phycisphaerales bacterium | reverse complement strand
GGAAGTCACCACCCTCCGCAACCTCGTCCTGAAGAAACTCGTGCAGCAGCGTCAGGCCAAGTCCGAAGTGCCCTGATAGGCCCATCAGCAAACTCGGATGCCCTCGGACCCCCAGTCCCCTCTGCCAATACCGAAGGAGGGACTCGAACCCTCACTCCCTAATGGGAAACGGATTTTGAATCCGTCGCGTCTGCCAATTCCGCCACTTCGGCTGCGGGGAGACTGCAATTGTAGTGGAGAGCCGGGAACAGAGCGACGCCCATAAAGGCCCCCCCAACACGAGGTTCATCGGCCCTCGAACCCGTACACTGCGGTGTCATGCAAAGACGCCCTGAAAAGGAAGAACCGGTCGGCGGACTCTCCGCCAGAGTCTTGCTGCAACTCGGCGGCGGGGTGCTGCTGCTGATCGCGATCGTGGCCTTGGCGGGAGGGTTCTTCGATACATCCCCAGTAACGACACCCCCGGCAGCGACACCCCCGGCAACGACACCCCCGATAACCAAGGCCCCGGCCGCCCAGACACCACCACCGAAACCGCCCGAGCAGTTCGTTCCGGATCCGGCGGACGTCGAGCGGGCCGTTCAAGTTGAACTCGATCCGCCCGCCTACGAATTCGGATTCCTGCGGCCAGAAGAAGTTCGGACCCGCACGGTGCAATTGACCAATCGCGACACGACGCCGGTGCGGCTGAAGGGGACTTGGCGAGGGTGCTCATGTACGACGCTCGACGTTCGTCCTGTGACCCTTCAACCTGGCGATTCGATCGCAGTCCCCGCCACACTGACGGCCGGGATGACACCGACCTCCAAGGACTCCAGCGTCAAACTCGAAATCGTCGGTCGTCCACCGATCAAGTTGCCGACCAAAGGCGAGATCATCCGAGGTGTTCGGGCGAGGCCGAGGGACATCAGCACCTATCGTTCGCGGGACGGTGACTCATACACATCGACGGGTCGCATCATGGTCGACGCCCCGGAGGGCCCGCCGTTTCGAGTGCTGTCGGTCAACGGCGAACCTCGGCAGACAGAGCCTTCGCTCATGCACGCAATCACGTGGGACGTGAGTGACTATGACGGGACAACTGGCCTGAACGCCGAGGGGCAACCAGTGCCGCCGTTCTGGCTGGTCGAGACCGATCATCCCGAAACGCCTGTCCTCGAGATTCCCGTGCGGCATCGCTCCATCAGGATCACGCCCCGGGGCGATCGGCCGTGGTTCTACGTCGAGCAGCGTGCCAACGTCGGAGGCATCAAGCGGGGGGGATCAGGGACGTTCACGCTTCCGGTCAAGTGGGCCGGCGGGAAGAAGTCGTCTTCGTTTCGTGGCGTGCAATCAACTCGATCTGAAAGCGATCTCTTCAAAGCCGTTTTGGTCGGGTTGGAGGACAAGGGCAAAGAGACTGCGGTGTCCATTCGTATTACGCCCGCACCCTCGACGTCGGGAGCCTTTCAAGGGCAAGTCATCCTCGAAGGAGATGGGTTCGAGGCGCCGATTCAGGTCATCGGTCACGCCGAGCGAGCGAGTGTCCCATGAACGTGACAGTGATCCTGCCAGCCGCGGGCAGTTCCGCTCGGTTCGGACGGGACAAGTTGTCATGTGATCTCGGTGGGCGTCCACTGCTTGTTCGCACGGTCGAAGCGTTCTCCCGAAGGCCGGAAGTTCAGCAGATCATCGTCGCTGGCCCGCCAGGCGATGGGTTTGAATCCTTTACGGATCGTTTCGGGCCGGTGCTCGGCTTTCATGGCGTGTTGGTCGTGCCCGGCGGTAAGCGGGATCGGTGGGAAACGGTTTCATTGGCGCTTGCAGAGGTCGCGTCCGAGGCCACACACGTGGCGGTGCATGATGCCGCGAGGCCGTGCGTTGCCGATGACATGCTCGATCGCGTGTTTGAAGCCGCGGCGAGTCTTGATGCGGTGATCCCCGGAGTGGTGATCTCAAGCACCATCAAGGAGATCGACGAGCAGGGGGCATCCAATGTGGCCGAGGCCGATCTGTTGGTGGATTCGATTCTCGGCGAAGAAACTGCGCCGCGACTCGAGGCTCATCCGGTTCTGCGAACGGTTCCGCGAGATGGACTGGTGCTTGCTCAAACACCACAGGTGTTTGCTCGACAACTGCTGATGGATGCCTATGCCGGTGGCTGCAGCGAAGGCGCTACCGATGACGCCTCGGTGGTGGAGCGGTTTGGAGCGAGCGTGCATGTCGTGCCAGGTGATCCCACCAATGTGAAGGTGACGCGGCCGGAGGATCTTCGCCTTGCAGAATTGATCCTGAGGGCAGGCACAGGCGCCGCCAGGGGGCGATGACGAGCATCGACTCATCCGGAGCGATACTGGTCCCCTTTTCGCAGAGGAACCCACGCCGACGGACCGATAGAGATCATTCGTGACACAACTCCATGACAAGACCGACAACACTCCCGCCTGCGAGGTCAGCATCATTGTGCCGACCTATCAGGAGGCGGACGCCCTTGGCCCGCTGATTGAGCGGATTGGGGCCGTTCGTGATGGGGGGCTCGATCTCGAGGTCATCATCGTCGATGACAACTCGCAGGATGGCACCGAGGAATTGATCGCGTCGATTGGACTTCCGTGGGTCAGGCTCATCACGCGGACCGAGGATCGTGGACTCAGCAGCGCCGTCCTGTGTGGTCTCGCCGAGGCGAATGGTCGCGTGTTGGTCGTGATGGACGCCGATCTTTCCCACCCGCCTGAGGTGATTCCAGATTTCATCGCGGCACTCGATGGTGGCGCGGACTTCGTCGTTGGGTCGCGGTACGTGCCCGGCGGCAGCACCGAAGATGGTTGGGGCGTGCTTCGGTGGATCAACTCGAAGATCGCCACGTGGATGGCCAGGCCGTTCACGACCGTGCGTGATCCGATGAGCGGCTTCCTCGGATTCCGCCGTGAGACGTGGGCTTCGGCAGTTGATCTCGATCCGGTCGGCTACAAGATCGGACTAGAACTCATCGTCAAGTGTCGGTGTCGTCACGTCACCGAGGTGCCGATTCACTTCTCAACCCGGAGGCATGGTGAAAGCAAATTGTCACTTCGCGTACAACTTCAATACCTGACACACATCGTCAGGTTGGCGAGATGGGAGTTTCCGGGTTGGTCGAGTTTTGTGCCCTTTGCGGTGGTCGGTCTTTCTGGTGTTGCGGTGTATGCGTTTCTGCTGTGGCTGCTGCAGGCATGGCTTGGTGAGCGTGTCTCTGAGGATCTGCAGATCATCATCGCCATCGCGATCACCATGGTCTGGAATTTCATCTTTGATCGTTGGCTGGCGTTCTGGTACGCGAGGAAGCAGTCGATCGTGCGTCAGTTCGTCGGATTCCTTGCGGTGTGCTCGATTCCAGTGATCGTGAACTTCTTCGTGACCCGATGGCTCATTGGTG
>DOVP01000047.1:0-281 GCA_003520025.1 Phycisphaerales bacterium | reverse complement strand
ACCGATGGCTCATTGGTGACGAGATCGTCACGCCCGCCGCTGGCGTAATCGGGGCGTTGGTTGGCTCCGCCGCCGGCGTGATCTTCAACTGGGTGGTCGTGCGGGCGATTGTGTTCCGGGCTCAGGCGCGGGCCGGGGGCGATTGAGCAGCCTCAGTTCTGGGTACTCAGTTCGCGTGGTGCAGGGTGTTCGGTTTCAAGGACTGCGCCAGTGTGGCTGGACGTGCACTTGGCGATGTCCTCCGGAGTACCGGACGCCACGACCGTGCCTCCGCCGCTGCC
>DOVP01000106.1 GCA_003520025.1 Phycisphaerales bacterium | reverse complement strand
TACCGTGGGATTCCCCGCCGCGATGCCATTCTGCTCAGTCGCGAGGACATGATGCGATGGGGCATCCGGACCGCAGAGACGGTGGTCGTATCAACCACCGCTGGCGAGGTGCAGGTTGTGGCCTACGAATTCGACATCAAGCCTGGAAACGCGGCGATGTACTTCCCTGAATGCAACATCATCGTGCCGCGAGATGTTGATCCCGTGAGTCGGACACCCGGATTCAAGGGGTTCGTGGCGGGTGTACGTCCGGCATGAGGGGCGTTATCGCTTGCCGACCAGCAGATCCACCCGTACTTCGATGCCCTGCTCGCCGCATTTCCGCGGGCGGCTCAGGAAACCAGATCTTCTGGCGAGTTGACGTTCCGAATCTCGCGCATCGGCGGGGAGGGAAGCGACTCGACGTTGACGGTGCTCAGCCACCCACCGACCGACCGTCGACCTGAATCCAGAAAATCCGAAATGCTCTGGAGCATCGAGACATCGAGGGCCAGCGGAAGTTGCAGCGGCGTGGATGGATTCGCCGGATCAGCGAGCGCAGCAATCGTCGCTGCCGACCCAGCCAATTGCCTGGCTGTCGCAGTCTTGAGGCTGGGCATGTCACAGGGAAGCACAAGCCACCGAGCGGCTCTGCCGCTGGTGAGGATTGCTTCGATGCCAGCGAGCGGTCCAAGGCCTGTGTGGTGGGCGAGATCGGGGATGTGTTCCACGTCCGGCATGGCATCGCCGGGTCCCGACACGACCACGCAGTCGCAGCAGTCGCGAGCCAATTCGATCACCCGTTGCCCCATCGCCGTTCCACCGAGGTCAACATGTTGTTTGGGCGAGCCCATCCGTGTGCTGCTGCCACCCATGAGGACAGCGGCGGCGATCTGGATCGACGGCTCTTGATTGGTCATGGACTGAGCGTATCAGGCCGCCCGCGGCCCATCACCCCCAGCATCGAACCAGCCGAGGCATCCGAGCTGCATGGCGAGGGCTTCGATGTTCCGATCGCATTTGCGGCGAAGTGTTCGCTGCCGCTGCGTGGGAGATTCCATGGAGCGTGCCTTCTCGGCGGGGAACGGTAGTGGGCCGAGTGGGTCGAGTTGGAGATGGTCGTAGATACGAATCATGGGAGAAACCCCTGTGGGGCCATTGAAGAAGATCGGTCGGGTACGGGTGGCAATTCAGGCTTCTTGGGGAATCCGCCCGGCATCCTCAGCCGCCGCCGTGGCAGCGGCATGATCCGCACAGGCCAACGTCCGATAGGCACGTGGAGTGCTACGATGCGAGGCTCGATGACCATGCTCAGTACGGAAACAGTGATCCGATGTTCGGATCCGAAGGTGGCGGCGATTGCCGAAAAAGTCCACCGCGGAGAACGGCTGACGTGCGGGGACGGATTGGCTCTCTACGAGACGCCCGACCTCTGGTCAGTGCTCGATTTGGCGAACCTCGTACGGCGGCGGATGCACGGAAACGTCGCTTGGTACAACGTGAATCGCCACCTCAATTACACGAACATCTGCGCCCTCTCCTGCCACTTCTGCGCCTTCCACCGCAAGCGAGGAGACGACGGGGCTTACGAGTACACCATCGACGAGATTCGCGCCGAAGCCAGAACTGCCGCCGCGGCCGGCGCGACCGAAATGCACGTCGTCGGTGGTCTGCATCCATGGCACCCCTTCGAGTTCTATACCGACATGCTTCGGGCGATCCACGAGGAGGCGCCGCGACTGCACATCAAAGCCTTCACGGCGGTCGAGATCGTACACCTCGCCAGAATCTCGAAACGTGGCGGCGACGGGAGTGACGGTATCCGCGAAGTCTTGTTGGAATTGCAGGCCGCGGGTCTTGGATCACTTCCGGGGGGTGGGGCCGAGGTGTTTGATGATCGTGTTCACGACGAAGCGTTCAAAGGCAAGATCCGGGGCGACGCATGGATGGATGTACACCGCATCGCGCACGAACTGGGTATCCACACCAATGCAACCATGCTGTACGGGCATTTGGAGGGCCGCATGGAACGCTTGCGGCACATGGAACTGCTGCGCAGTCAGCAGGACGCGACACTTCTGGCATGGGCGGGACAGCAGGGTATTGCAACCAAGAACGCGCAAGTCGTGTTGAGTGGCCCCGACGAGTGCTACCCGAGCCTGCGGCTCCCCACCGTCGATACCTGCGACACCGGCTACTACCAGACCTGCATCCCCCTGCCCTTCATCCCCGACGACAGCGTGCTTGAACGCCTGTACGGGCCGACCGGGCTCGAGAATATGCGCACGCTCGCGATCGCTCGGCTCATGCTCGACAATATCCCCCACATGAAAACCTTCTGGATCATGCAAACGCTGCCTGCCTCACAACTCATGCTCGAAATGGGCGGCGCCGATGACATCGATGGAACCGTCGTGTGGTACGACATCACCAAGGTCGAAGGTGAGGGTACGCATCAGGAAGTGACGGTACAGGATCTCCACCGTGTGATGCGGGAGTCCGGTTTGGAACCAGCCGAGCGGGACACCCTCTATCGCCGCGTCACACGAAATGACGCCGAGTGGTCGGTCCGTTAATTCGCCAAGGCACCAGCGGTGGCCTGCTGCCCGGCATCAATGACTTGCCGGAGCACTTCGGCCAGCGCCACATTCCGAGGATTGGCTTCGACGATCGGTTGAAGGACGAGCGCGGCGTGCCGCGTTCGGTCCGGCACGAGGTTCATGACATCAAGGTCGGCGTGGACCTCGATGAGTGAGCCGAGGTACTTCTCAACATCGCTTCGGGCAACCACGTCGTTTGGATTCAGGCTGCATCGCAGCACGATGATGCGCCATCCACTATCAATAGCCTGCACGGATTCATCGGGGAGTGGGATCAACATGGCCGACCAGCCGACGAAGTAATGACTCCACCCGAGATCGCGATGAGCAATCGTACTTTGTGGCTGGGCATCGTGCCGTGCCTGGAAGATGTCACGGGATTGGCGGAAGTGCTCGATTGCGTGGCGGGGATCATCATCGGCCACGACGAGTCCGACCCTTCGAAGGGCATGGGCGTGATCGGCTTGCACACGTTGGTTGTCCGGAAAGCGTTCGGCCAGTGCGGACAGTATTTTCAAGCCCCGCGTCCAGGCACGTTTGGCAAGCGGGAGATCATCCATGTCGTAGCGGATATCACCCTGATCCAGCAGCGAAAGACCCCAAACACGCGTTGCGGCGAAGCTCTTGGGATCACCATCCTTGATGGTTTCGAGCAATTGGCCTGCGGCCTCCAACGCAGCGACGGCTTCGGTCAGGTGGTCGAGTCTCTGGTGCATGAGTGCTTCGCGGCGATACATCAGGGCGACTTTGAATTTCGGCTCTGTGTCGGTTGGATCGACCGAGGCAACATCCTCCCAGACGGCCCGCGCGGCGCGGATGTCCTGAACCGCTTGCTCGAGTTCTCCGATGTTTCCGCGTGCTGTTCCGCCGCGAATCTCGGCGATCTCCATATAAGCGTCTGCAAGCGTTTCAAGATCGTTGCGATCGACCTCGCCCAGTTCCCGTTGTTCCGAGAAATAGGTTACGACTTTGGAGGCGAGTTGTAACTTCGGCTCGATGGCCCCCTCAAGATCCCGCACCCCGTAGAACGTGTCTCGCAGGAGGGAGCGATGCAGATCCTTGGCCTGCCGAAGTCGATCTTCAGCAAGATCCCGCTGTGATGCCACTTCAATATTGGCCCGTGTGAGTTTGACGTTGAGATCGGCCGCT
>DOVP01000307.1 GCA_003520025.1 Phycisphaerales bacterium | reverse complement strand
CCAGCGGCGGATGATGCGGTCGGTATCAATTCGACACCGGGCAAGTGCCGTTGAATCCACTTGCGGCACTGAGAGAGAACTTGCGGCTTCGAAGCGAGGCGTTTGATGTCTGCGTGCTCACAGTTGGCCAGCAGGCAGTGCGAGACTTCGATGAGCGATTCGGCGCAGACGCCGATCTCGTACTCAACGAAGGCATCGAGCGTATCGGTGATGCTGCCGACGATGGAGTTCTCGTATGGCACCAATCCATAGTGGGCTGATCCCGTCATGACGCTTCGGAAGACAGAGTCGATGTCGCCTGCCTCGGCCACCTCGACGGACGATCCGAAGTGCCGAAGAGCTGCGAGGTGGCTGAACGAACCGGCCGGTCCGAGGTATCCGATTGTCAGGGGCTGTTCAAGACCGAAACTGCCCGACATGAGTTCTCGCCAGATCGCTTCGAGTGTGCGGCCCGAGAGGGGGCCGGGGTTGAGCGAACGCACGCGTTCGAGGACGGCCCGCTCGCGGTGGGGAGCGTAGACCGGCGTACCACCAACTCGCTTGACGCGGCCGACTTCTTCGACGATCGCCGCCCGCTCGCTCAGGAGACGAACAAGTTGCTCATCGAGGGCATCGATGCGGATGCGAAGAGCATCGAGATCGATTGGCATTTCGTCTTCAGAGGTCATTGTGTGGCTCGGTCTGGGTGTGCAAAGAGCAGCATACCGAGGGCGCCGCTTGCGACGAAGACAGCCAACATGATGAACGCGGCATCGAAGCCGCCGAAAGCATCGGTCAGCCAGCCGGTGAGGACAGGGGTCACAAGCCCGGAGATCGAGAAGAACGTCACCATGATGCCCGTTGCTGCTGCGGCGTTGCGTTTGAAGAGGTCGGTACAGATTGAATAGTAGGGTGCGTTAGCAGCCATTGAGAATCCAATGCCAAGTGAAAGCATGATGATGGCGACTGTTTGCGAGTGTGCAAAGATGAGGGGGACGAAGCTGAGAGCACCGATCAGTTGGAAGATCCAGATGGGGTGGATCCGTGACGTGCGAATACGGCTGGTTTGTTCCATGCGTTTGTCTGAATACCAGCCCACGAGCGGAATGAAGACACACGCGAGCCCCCACGGCAGCGTGCTGAACCAGCCAATCTTCGTGATGTCCATGTCCCAGGTCTGCTCGAAGTAACCGGGAATCCACGTGATGCCGAACCACAGCACATAGCCGAAGGCGAAGAATGACCACGAGGTGGCCAGAAGGGTGGGGTTTCGAAGCAGTATCCACCAACTGACGTGTGGCGAGGGTGTTTCACTCTTCGGTGGCCGGCGATATATCAGTGGAATGGTGATGCCGATCAAACCACTCCCGATTGCCAGAACGATGAAGGCATTACGCCAATCAATGTCCTCGATGAGTGTTGTGAGAACCGGTCCGCCCACGAGCAGCGCAGCGGGAACTCCGAGGACTATGATTCCAACAGATCGGCCAGCGAGCCGTGGTGGCATCCAATCGGCGACCGAGCGGTTCATCGCTGGAAAGTTGACGCCCTCGCCGATTCCCAGCACGAACCGCATTACGAGAAAGAACACCCATGCCTCGGTGAGTCCGAGTCCGAGCATTGCCAGAGACCAGGTGATCAGCCCGATGGTCCAGATGAGGCGAACACCGAAACGGTCGAGGAGGAGACCGCTGAGTCCATTGATCGCCAGAGCGCCGAACGCGAAGAGCGATATGGCAAGGCCAAACGTGGTATTGGTTAGCCCGAAGTCCTGCTTGATCGGCTCGATTGCAAATGAAATGACAACGCGATCGAGATAGTTGACAAAGCACAGCGCCAGCGCGAGCAAAATGATTGCCTTGGCTCGGTGGCGGATGGGTGGAGTGGAGGAAATGTGAGGAACTCCTTCTTGGCCGCCCGGTGTGTAGCAGATGAGCACGATACCTTGACCGCATGTCCATAGAAGGTGACAGCGACGGAATCGATGCCGTACTCGACGTAGTTCGGCATGTGTGGGGTTGGGATGCGTTGTATCCAATGCAGCGGGAGGCGATCGATGGAGCCTTGGGTGGCCGTGACTCGCTGCTGGTGTTACCAACGGGTGGTGGGAAGTCGTTGTGTTATCAGATTCCTCCGTTGGTTCGTGGTGGACTCGCGGTAGTGGTATCTCCGCTGATTGCGCTCATGAAGGATCAGGTGGACGGGCTTCGGCAGGTCGGCGTCGCGGCGGCGAGCTTGCACGGCGAGCAGGAATCGGATGAACAGGCCCGGGTGCTGGCAGCGGCCGGAGCGGGGGAGTTGCGGCTGCTGTACGTGACGCCTGAGCGGCTGGTGATGCAGGGCTTTCTCGCGGCGCTTGCAAAGATGAATCCCCGGTGGATCGCCATCGACGAGGCGCACTGCATCAGCCAGTGGGGGCATGACTTTCGGCCCGAGTATCGGCGTCTCGCAGAGGTTCGCGCCGTGATCCCGAACGCTTCGCTTCATGCCTGCACCGCGACGGCGACCGTGCGGGTGCGGGAGGATATTTTGACGCAACTCGATCTGCGTGATCCACTGGTATTGGTCGGCGACATCGACCGACCGAATCTGACCTATCGCGTGACGCCAAGGACCGATGCACGCAAACAGGTACGCGAAGTCGTCGCGCGGCACCGCGGGCAGGCGGCCATCGTGTACTGCGCCACTCGGAAGCAGAGTGAGTCCACGGCGGCGGCACTCTCGGCCGACGGATTCGTGGCCGCCGCCTATCACGCTGGTCTCGACCGGGCCACCCGCACGCGGGTACAGGACGACTTTGCGGCCGAGCAGATCAATGTCATCGCCGCGACCGTCGCATTCGGCATGGGCATCGACCGCTCCGATGTTCGGTGCATCGTGCACGCGTCGATGCCGGACAGCCTGGAGCGATATCAACAGGAGACGGGGCGAGCTGGGCGTGATGGACTGCCATCGGAGTGCGTACTGCTTTTTTCGGGGGGTGATGCGGCACGCTGGCGGAAGTTGCATGAGCAGGGAGAGGATCCGAGCATGTTGCCGTTTCGTCGCTCGATGCTCGAGTCCATGCAGTCCTTCTGCGCGACCGCGATGTGTCGCCGCGCCATGCTCGCGAAGCATTTTGGGCAGCGTCGCTGCGAGGAGAGGTGCGGCTCGTGCGATGTGTGCCTTGGCGACGTGCAGGTTATGACCGACGGTACGACGATTGCTCGCAAGATCCTCTCGGCGGTTGCCAGAACCGGACAGCGGTATGGAGCGGGGTATGTGATTGACGTGCTTCGCGGCACCGGCATGGACAAGGTCATGCAGCGACGGCACGATGAGTTGTCGGTGTTCAAATTGCTTGCGAATCTTTCCAAAGGGGAACTGACCGACTTGGTATGGCAACTCGTACATCTGGAACTCCTTGTTCGCGCAACAGGCGAGTACCCGATCTTGCTGCTGACCAAGCAAGGAGTGGAGGTGATGCGGGGCGAGGGTGAGGTGGCGCTCATCGCGCCACCGAAGCGGCCGGTCCGCGGAGCAGCGGGCGAGGAGAAGTCGTGGGAGGGCGTCAATCGAGACCTGTTTGACCGGCTCCGCTTGTTGCGTCGGGAATTGGCCAGAACGCGTGGCGTACCGGCCTATGTGGTGTTCGGAGACGCTTCCCTGCGCGAGATGGCGAGGATGCAGCCCTCCACGCCCGAGCAGATGCTTGAAGTCAAGGGTGTGGGCGATCGCAAACTTGCCGAGTACGGCGAGGCCTTTCTGGAGGCAATCGGGGGTTGGAAGGCCGAAAA
>DOVP01000091.1:3307-8543 GCA_003520025.1 Phycisphaerales bacterium | reverse complement strand
TGCGTCCGCTCCGTAGCCGGTGGTATCGAGGCCTGCAGGGCGGACGAGGCGGGGGAAGCACTGTGTTGAGCATGCGGCTGATCACGGGACTGCTGCTTCTCGTCGTGGCAATCGGCTTGCTGTGGCTGGATGAATGGATGGCCACTGTCGACTTTGGAGAAGCGCCTCTGCCCCGAGGGATCGTCCTGCTCCTCCTGTGCATGCTCGCCTCGATCTTCGCAGCGATTGAACTTTCGCTCATTGCCGCCGCCTCGGGCCGCCGCCCTGCGGTTGCGCTGGTGGTGGCGGGCTGCTGGGCGCTCCTGTTGACGATCTGGAGCAATACTCCCGACTCCGCAAATGGGACCATCGGCTGGCCGCTCAGCGTCATCGCGGCCGCCTGGTTTGGATCATTGCTTGTGTATACACGCGGCAAGCGAACTGATGGTGTCTTCGCCGATGCCGCCGTCTCGACCACCACCATCATCTACATCGGCGGGTTCCTCGGGTTCTACCTGTTGCTGCGGCAGGATGTTTCGGCTTGGTGGATTCTCGCCGTCATACTCATCACCAAATCATGTGATATCGGAGCGTACTTCACCGGCATGAGCATTGGACGCCACAAACTCATCCCGTGGCTCAGCCCGGGCAAGACCGTCGAGGGTTTCGTCGGTGGCATCGTGCTGGCGATGATTGTCGCCGTGATCGCCAATTGGCTGCTCGCCAGTGAGGGCTACACGGCACTGCCGGTCGGTATGGCCTTGCTGCTCGGCCTGTTGTTGGCCGTCTTTGGCCAAGCGGGCGACCTGTGTATGAGCCTGCTCAAGCGGGACGCCGGCATCAAGGACAGTTCCGCCATCCTTCCAGGCATGGGAGGTGTGATGGACGTGCTGGATTCGCTCCTGCTCGCCGCGCCGATCGCCTGGCTCATGCTCGCCGCGTGAATTCACTTGGTATGGGAATGCTTCCTGTTACACTGGACGGTCTGCCCCATTGTTACCGGAGTGCTCCATGACGCTCATTGAAGATCTGCTCATTCTCTACAGTGTTGAACGTCGCCTGCGAGGTCTTCGCAGCCGAGTGGATTCTGCTGAAACCTATCTCCGTGTGCAGCAGCGCCAACTGAACACGTTGCTGGAGCGGCAAGAGGAACTCGAAACGCACAAGCGGCAACGACAGGCGCATACCGGCAATCTCGAAACCGAGGCGGGGGCCGTTGATGAACGGACTGAGAAGTTGCGAGAGGAACTCAACGCAGCCTCCAACACCCGTCAATATCACGCCGTTCTCAACGAGGTCAACACCCTCAAGGACAAGCGGAAGGAATTTGACGAGCAGACGCTGGCTGAAATGACAGCAGTGGAGAAGATCGAAGAAGAACTGGCAGAACTTGAGATCCAGATTGCGGAGCGGAAGAAAGTTCTCGACTCGGCCGAAGAGGAGTTGGAATCACGGCGGGCTGAAATCAAAGACTCGCTGGCAACGTTGGAAGCAGAACGCGACGAGAAAGCCGACGCCATTCCAAGCAATGCACAGCAACTCTTCGATGATCTCGCCGACGATTTCGATGGTGAGGCGATGGCGAGCATCGAGCTCATCGACAAACGCCGCCGCGAGTACGCCTGCAATACGTGCAATGTGCACTTGCCATTCGATATCGTCAACCGCGTCACCGGACGCCCCGACGAGGTCGTTCAGTGTCAGGGATGCCTGCGAATCCTCTACGCCAGCGATGGATGCCGTGAGGCCCTTGTGAAGTAGCAGCGAGTACCATGGGTCCGATCCGATGATCTGCCCACACTGCAATCAGGACGAAGACAAGGTCATCGACAGCCGCGGCGCCGATGGTGGTCATGCTGTCCGCAGACGCCGTGAGTGCCAGCGGTGCGGACGGCGATTCACGACGTATGAACGGTTCGAGGCCAGCGGCAGGCTCGTCGTCGTCAAAAAAGACGGTTCTCGCGTGCCCTTCGAGAGAGACAACATCCTGCGGGGCATTCTTGCGGCCTGTGGCAAACGGCCGATCTCCGAGGATGCCAAGGAGGGAATCGCCGAACAAGTCGAACGACTGATTCGACAGGAGTTCGACCGCGAGGTGCCGAGCGTGGAGATCGGCCGCAGAGCCGCGGCCTTACTGCGGGACCTCGATGACATCTCCTTTATCCGCTATGCCAGCGAATACCGCGAGTTCACCTCGCTTGACGATCTGGCCGACCAGATTTCCACCATGCAGGAACAGCCCAAGGATGACCCGGGTCAGCAAGACCTCTTTTTCCCCAAACGCTGACCCGGGAGAACGAACACCACCATGCCAACCATCACGCTGCCAGACGGATCCCAACGCATCTTCGACGCCCCAATCACGACGGGCGGCGTGGCTGCCGACATCGGCGCGGGGCTTGCCAAGGCGGCACTCGGCGCTCGGGTAGATGGCATACTTGTTGGGCTCGACCATCTCATCGACTCCGATGCCGAAGTGGCGATCATCACACCCCCCCGTGGCAAAGATCCGTGCAGCGATGACGCGCTCTGGCTCATCCGACACAGTGCTGCCCACGTGATGGCCGAAGCGGTACAGGCGGTGTATCCGGATGCGATGCTCGTCTACGGACCCCCCGTCGAAAATGGCTTCTACTACGACATTGCCCTGCCCGAGGGTGTCTCGATCAGTTCGGATGACTTCGAGCGAATTGAATCGCATATGAACGAGATCATCAAGGCGGACCGTCCGTTCACCCGCTGTGACATGGACCTTTCCTCGGGCATGGAGCGGCTTCAAGGCGAAGGCAGCAAGTACAAGATCGACAACGCCGAACGGGCAATCGACGGCGGGGCCGAAACATTGTCCTGGTACACGACTGGTACGCCCGGCGAGAACTGGGACGATCTCTGCGGCGGCCCCCATGTTTCCTCGACTGGCCGCATCGGCGCAGCCAAAGTCATGACCGTAGCGGCGAGTTACTGGCACGGCGACGCGAACTCCGATCACCTCACCCGCCTCTACGGCACCGCCTTCCCCGACAAGAAGCGACTCGCCTCACATCTGGAACAACTCGAAGAAGCTCGCAAGCGGGACCACCGCGTCATCGGTCGCAAACTCGGGCTCTTCAAGATCGATGACATGGTCGGGCAGGGACTCGTACTCTGGACACCTGCCGGCGCCATCGTTCGCCAGGAACTTCAGGACTTCATCTCCGCAGAACTCACCCGGCAGGGCTATCAGCAGGTATTCACGCCGCACATCGGCAAGTTGGAACTGTTCAGGACCTCTGGACATTTTCCCTATTACCAAGACAGCCAGTACCCCCCCATCGTCGATCCCGACGCCATGAGCATGCTCATTGAAGAAGGGTGCACCTGCGCAGATCTCTCGAACAAACTGCAAGAAGGCGACCTCGACGGCTACCTCCTCAAGTCGATGAACTGCCCGATGCATATTCGAATCTACTCAAGTGAGCCGAGAAGTTACCGGGACCTCCCCGTGCGGCTTGCGGAATTCGGCACGGTCTACCGATATGAGCAGTCGGGCGAACTCGGTGGCATGCTGAGAGTCCGCGGCTTCACGCAGGATGATGCGCATATCTTCTGCACCGAGACGCAGTTGCAGGACGAAATGAGCGGATGTCTCGAACTCGTGCAGATCATCTTTCAGACGCTGGGCATCGAATCCTTCGATATTCGCGTTGGACTCCGAGACCCGGACTCTGCAAAGTACGTCGGTGATCCGTCCAATTGGGACCGCGCCGAAGTTGCCTGCAAAGCTGCCGCCGACACGCTCGGCACGCCGTGGAAAGCCGAAGCTGGCGAAGCCGCATTCTACGGACCCAAGATCGACTTCATCGTGAAGGACGCCATCGGACGAAGTTGGCAACTCGGCACGGTGCAAGTCGACTACAACTTGCCTGAGCGATTCGACCTCTCCTACGTCGGATCCGACAACTCCGCCCACCGCCCGATCATGATCCACCGCGCTCCCTTTGGATCGATGGAACGCTTTATCGGATTCCTGATCGAGCACTTCGCGGGTGCCTTCCCCACTTGGCTCGCTCCGGAGCAGGTGCGAGTGTTGCCGGTAAGTGAGAAATCGGCCGAGTACGCCAGAACCGTTCACGCAGCACTGATCGAGTCTGGTCGCCGGACAACCCTTGACGACAGCAACGAACGTCTCCAATCGCGAATCCGAATCGCCGCTGAGCGGCGGATCCCCTACCTCCTGATCGTCGGCCCCCGCGACGCCGAAGCCGGCACCGTCAGCGTCCGCGCCCGCGGCATCGAACGCGACCTTGGCGCCACACCCCTCAGCGACTTCATCGAGGCCCTGAACGCCGAAGTGAGCGGCCGACAGGACCGCGTCATCAAACAACTGTTCCCTTCCGCCGATCAGGATCATGATTCAGGCACCGAGGCAGCATCTGAATCCGTCCCCAGTCCTTGATTCTCACCCCCTGCCGCAGTAACCTGCAGGTTCGCGATGGGTTGTCCATCGCCGGAGCGAGCCTGTATGACCGGTATACCCCACCGATACAACGACGACTTGTGCGTATGAGCCGCCGTCTGCCCCTCCGATCTCTCGAATCAACAGATACCCCCCGAACCGGGAGCGGTGTCGCCATCGTGCGCTAACCTAGGAGTTCGCTTATCGCCCGCCGACGACGTTACTTTGGACAACAGGAGAACATTCGCAAACTTCCAAGGATCAATGATCAGATCCGCAAGTCTCCAATCCGCTTGATCGATCAGAACGAAAATATGGTGGGGATCATCGATGTCCGCGATGCTGTGCAAATGGCAGTCGACGCTGAACTCGACCTCGTCGAGGTCTCACCCGAAGCAGATCCGCCCGTGTGCAGAATCCTCGACTTCGGCAAGTATCGCTACGAACAGTCCAAGAAGGAAAAGTCAAACCGCGCCAAGTCCAAAGCGTTGGAGATGAAGGAGGTTCGTCTCGGACGCTCGATGAAGATCGATCCGCACGACATCGCAATTCGCATGGATCAGGCACGCAAATTCCTGATGGAAGGCCACAAAGTGCAGATTGTCCAGAACTTCCGAGGCCGCGAGATGCTGCACAAGGAACGCGGCAATGTTCGCATGAAGGAAGTCATTGAGCATCTCTCCGACGTATCCAAAGTCGAAATGCCCCCTCGCATGGCAGGCCGCCGGATGAGCCTGATCCTTTCACCCGACAAAGCCAAGATTGATCGAATCAAGGCGGCGGCGGCAGCTTCGACCTCAGAGCAGTAGAGTCCGCCGCCCG